>NZ_JBFBNR010000051.1:0-49958 GCF_040687675.1 Kitasatospora sp. NPDC056731 | reverse complement strand
AGGCGGCCGCCCTCGACGACGCCGCCGGGCAGGACCAGCCGGGCGCCGGCCAGTGCGGTACGGTCACGGTCCGCGGTGGTCACGCGGTCACCTCCATGGAGAGCAGATCCCAGGCGAGCAGGCCCGCGCCCAGGGACGCGGCGGTGTCTTTGAGCATGGCGGGTACGACCTTCGGGGGCATCTGGAAGGTCAGGCGCTCGGTGACCGCCGTGCGCAGCGGGCCGAAGAGCGTGTCACCGGCCTCGGCCAGCCCGCCGCCGACGATCACCGTGGACGGGTCGAGCAGGCTCTGGGCGAGCACGATCCCGTCGGCGAGGGCGTCGACGGCGCCCTGCCAGACCGCGAGCGCGCGGTCGTCCCCGGCGTCCACCGCGGCGGCGCAGGATGCCGCGTCGGCGTCGGGGTCGCCGCTGGCCGCGGCCCAGGCACGGGACACGGCGGAGGCGGAGGCGAGCGTCTCCAGACAGCCGCGGGCGCCGCAGCCGCACTGCGGTCCGCCCGGGCGGACCACGACGTGGCCGATCTCGCCGCCGTAGCCGTGCGCGCCGGCCTCGATCCGGCCGCCGATGCCGATGGCACCGGCGATGCCGGTGCCCAGCGCGATGAACAGGAAGCGGTCGACGCCCCGGCCGGCGCCGAGCCGGCCCTCGGCCAGGCCGCCCGAGCGCACGTCGTGGCCGAGTGCGACGGGGATGGCGGCTCCGTCGGGCCCGGCCAGGCGCTCGCCCAGCAGCTTGCGCAGCGGGAGGTCCCGCCAGCCGAGGTTGGCCGAGTAGACCGCGATGCCGTTCCTCTCGTCGATCGTGCCCGGGACGGCGACGCCGGCCGCGAGCGGGGCGACGCCGAAGCGGCCCCGGCCCTCGTCCGCCAGGTCGGCGGCGAAGTCGAGGATGGCGGCGACCACGGCGTCCGTGCCGTGCTCCCGCCCGGTCGGTCGGCGTGCTTCGAACAGCACGGAGCCGTCCTGGGCGAGCAGCGCGGCCTTCATGCCGGTGCCGCCTACATCGAGTGCGATGACGTGCTTCACGGAGGACAGTTTCCCTTGGTCGGGTAGAAGAGGTCTAGTCCAGTTGTCGGATTGGTCTGGTCCAAAGTAGGTGAGCTTTGTCGCAGATGGGGTCGGTGTGAGCGGCTTTGCGTCGGGCGCCTTCCGTTCACCTTCTGTTGCGCATCGTGCAATGACGTCCGCACTTCGATAACTACTCGGCGGGCTCGGCACAGTGGTGTGGACCACCGCCCGGTGGGTTTGGCAGTGTTGCGCCTCCCCCCTCCCGGATTCCCCCGTCCGGTCGCAGTTCTCCCCTGAAGGCGGTACCCGCGTTGAACAGGCGCGCCCACGTTCCCACCCGCGTCCTCGGCACCGCGCTGGCCGGAGCACTGGTACTCACCGCCGTCAGCGCCTGCGGCGGGCAGAACGACGGGCCGGTCACCCTCAAACTGGTCGCCGCCGACTACGGGGAGAGCGCCGACACCAGCTCCAAGCTGTACTGGGACGAGATCGCGCACGGCTTCGAAGCCGCCAACCCCGGCATCAAGGTCGACGTCGAGGTGGACAGCTGGACCGACATCGGCAAGAAGGTCGACGACATGATCGCGGCCGGCAAGTCCCCCGACCTGCTGCAGACCGGCGGCTTCGCCGACCAGGTCGCGGCGGACCGGCTGTACCCGGCCGCCGATGTGCTCTCGATGGACACCCAGGCCAACTTCCTGGACACCTTCGCGCACGCCGGGCAGGTGCTCGGCACCCAGTACGGCATCCCGTTCGTCTCTTCCTCCCGGGTGCTCTTCTACAACAAGGCCGTCTTCCGCCAGGCCGGCATCACCCAGCCGCCGGCCACCTGGAACGAACTGCGCCAGGACGCCGAGAAGATCAAGGCCAAGGTGCCGGGCGTGACCCCGTACGGGCTGCCGCTCGGGCCGGAGGAGGCGCCGGCCGAGTCCATGCTGTGGACGCTGAGCGGCGGCGGCAGCCTCTCCGACGACGTCGGCAACTACACCATCGACAGCACCCAGAACCAGGCCACCTTCAGCTGGCTGAAGAACAACCTGGTGGCCACCGGGCTGACCTATCCGGACCCGGGCAAGATGAACCGCACCCCGGTGTTCCAGGACTTCGCGGCCGGGAAGGTCGCGATGCTGAACGGGCACCCGACGCTGCTGCGGATGGCCACCGCCGGGAAGATCGACTTCGGGACGGCGCCGATCCCCAAGAAGGACGGCGTGGGCAAGACCGGCAGCCTCGGCGTCGCGGACTGGATGATGGCGTTCAAGGCCAACGGGCACAAGAACGAGATCAAGAAGTTCCTGTCCTTCGCCTACTCCCGCGAGTTCCAGCTGAAGTTCGACGAGCAGTACAACCTGCTGCCGGTCACCCAGGACGCGTTCAACCAGATGACGTCCGACCCGAAGCACGAGGACCTCAAGCAGTTCGCGGTCGGGCTGACCAACGCCAGCTTCTACCCGTTCGGGGACCCGGCCTGGGGCGACGTCAGCAACCGGATCAAGGCCGGGATCGGGCAGGCCGTCACCGGGGACCCGAAGCAGGCGCTCGCCGGGCTGCAGGACGCGGCGGTCAAGGAGGCGGCCCGGGTCCGCAGGTGAACCCGGGCCGGGGCGCCCTCCAGGGGTGGGGTCGTCAGAGTCGGGCTCGTCAGGGTCGGGCTCGTCAGGGGAGCGTGATGGCGTAGGCCTTGCGGAGCGTCTCGTGGACCGTCCAGGTGGTCCGGTCGCCCTCGCGCAGCACGGCGCAGTCGCCCGGGCCGACCTCCAGGGTCGGGCCGCCCTCGACCTCGATGGTGGCCCGGCCGCTGAGCACCACGAACAGCTCGTCGGCCTCCACGTCGGTGACCACGCCCGGGGTGATCTGCCAGATGCCGCGCAGCTGGCGGCCGTCGGGGGACTCGGAGAGGACCAGGCCGGAGACCTCCGGGGTGCCGGAGACGATCTGGGCCGGGTCGAGCGGGTCGGGTTCGAGGTCGGCGGTGGGGATGTGCACGGCGAAGCTGGGCGTGGTCATACCGCCGACGCTAGCCGGGGCGGCCGGGCGCCGGAGGGCGCACAGTGTGTCCGGCTCACGCGGGAGAATGACACTCCGTAGTGATGGCGGAGGTGTCCTGGTGGGCGAGCTGAGTGAGCGGGACCTGGCGGTGCTGGCCCTGGAGGGGCGGCAGTGGCGGACGGCCGGGGCCAAGGAGCGGGCGATCCGGGAGGAGCTGGGGCTCTCCTCCACCCGGTACTACCAGCTGCTGAACGCGCTGCTGGACCGGCCGGAGGCACTGGCGCACGCCCCGGTGCTGGTGAACCGGCTGCGCCGGATCCGGGAGGCCCGGCGGTCCGCGCGGTAGCGGGAGGGGGCCGCGGGGTAGGGCTCGGGCATGGGCTTTGACGAGAAGTGGGCGCCGGTCACGGCTGCCGGGCGGGACGGGCTGCGGGCGATCCTGGCGGCGCCGGGCGAGGCGGTGATCGCGCTGGACTTCGACGGGACGCTGGCGCCGATCGTGGCGGACCCCGATCGGGCGCGGGCACATCCCGGGGCGGCGGCCGCGCTGCGGGCGCTGGTGCCGGCGGTGCGGGCCGTGGTGGTGGTGACCGGGCGGCCGGCCGCGCTGGCGGCGGAGTACGGCGGCCTGGACGGGCTGCCCGGGGTCGTGGTGCTGGGGCACTACGGCGCCGAGCGCTGGGAGGACGGCGAGGTGACCGCGCCGCCGGTGCACCCCGGGGTGGCCGGGGCGCGGGTGGCGCTGCCGGGCCTGCTGGCGGCGGCGGGGGCGCCCGAGGGGACGTGGCTGGAGGACAAGGGGCGCTCGCTGGCGGTGCACACCCGGCGCACGGCGGCGCCCGAGGAGGCGCTGGAGCTGCTGCGGGCGCCGGTCGGCGAGCTGGCGGCCGGGCACGGGCTGGTGGTGGAGCCCGGGCGGCTGGTGCTGGAGCTGCGGCCGCCGGGGGTGGACAAGGGCGCGGCGCTGACCGGCTTCCTGCGCGAGCGCGGGGCCGGCTCGGTGCTGTACGCGGGGGACGACCTGGGGGACGTGGCGGCCTTCGCGGCGGTGGAGAAGCTGCGCGGCGAGGGGGTGGCGGGGCTGCTGGTGTGCAGCGGCGCGGTGGGGGACGCGCCGGTGCGCGAGCTCGCCGACCGGGCGGACCTGGTGGTCGCGGGCCCGGCCGGCGTGGTGGAACTGCTCGCGGCGCTCGGCGCGGCCGTCGGCGCTGGCTGAGCCGGGCGGCAGCGCGCGGTCGGGCCGGTTCAGCGCGCGTCGAGCCGGCTCAGAGCGCGCCGAGCCGGTTCACAGCGCGTTGAGCTGGTCGAGGAACCACTGCTGCGGTGGCAGCGCGGTGGCCGCCGCCGCGAGGCGCTTGGTGCGGTCGGCGCGCTCCTCCTCGGGCATGGTGAGGCCGGCGTGCAGGGCGTCGGCGGTGGCGATGACGTCGTACGGGTTGACGGTGAGCGCGTCCTCGGCGAGTTCGGCGTACGCGCCGGCCTCGCGGGAGAGCACCAGGGCGCAGCCGTGGTCGGACACCACCGGAACCTCCTTGGCGACCAGGTTCATGCCGTCCCGGATCGGGTTGACCAGGGCCACGTCGGCGAGCCGGTAGGCGGCCAGGGAGCGCGGGAAGTCGTCGTCGACGTGCAGGATCAGCGGCTGCCAGGCGGGGGTGGCGAACTCGGCGTTGATGTCCTCGGCGAGCCGTTGGACCTGGGCGGTGTAGGCGCGGTACTCGGCGAGGTCGGTGCGCGAGGGGTAGGCGAAGGCGATGTGCACCACCCGGTCGTGCCATTCGGGGCGGGTGCGCAGCAGGTGCCGGTAGGCCTGGAGGCCGCGGACGATGTTCTTGCTCAGCTCGGTGCGGTCGACCCGGACGATGGTGCGGCGCCCGCCGACGGCCTCGCGGAGGGCGGCGAGGCGTTCGTCGACGTCCGGGCGGTGGGAGCGTTCGCGCAGGAAGTCGGCGTCGGCGCCGAGCGCGTGCACGCCGAGCCGGGTGGTGCGGCCGGCGTGGGTGACGGTCATGGCGTCCCGGTCGACCTCGGCGCCGAGCAGGTCGGCGCAGCAGTCGGCGAAGGCCAGCGCCCAGCGGCGGGTCAGGAAGCCGGCCCGGTCGGCGCCCAGGATGCCGGTGAGGACGGCCTCGGCGACGTCGTCGGGCAGCAGCCGGAAGTACTCGGGCGGGGCCCACGGGGTGTGCGAGAAGTGGCCGATCCGCAGGTCGGGGCGGGCGGCGCGGAGCAGGGCCGGGGTCAGCGAGAGGTGGTAGTCCTGGACCAGCACGGCGGCCCCGGGGGCGGCCTCGGCGGCCAGCGCCTCGGCGAAGGCGGCGTTGTAGGCGCGGTAGGCGGCCCACTCGGTGCGGAACCCGGCGTCGAAGGCGGGGGCGGTGGGGGTGGCGTAGAGCAGGTGGTGGACGAACCAGAGGGTGGAGTTGGCGACGCCGTTGTAGGCGCGGGCGAAGGTGTCGGGATCGATGTCCAGCATGCGGACGGCCTGGCCGCCCACGTCGTGCCCGGCGAGGTCGAGGCGGCCGTCCGGGGCCTCTCTGGCGGCCTGTCGGTCGGCGGCGCCGAGGGCGGCGCAGACCCAGACGGCGTCGGGGTCGTCGATGGCGGAGAGGCCGGAGACCAGGCCTCCGCCGCCGCGGCGGAGGGTCAGCGTGCCGTCGTCCGCGGTGCTGAACGACACCGGTCCCCGATTGGAGGCCACCAGGACGGGGGCGGTGCCGGTCGCACTCGAACGTTCGGTCGTGAGATCGCCCATATTTGGTACGTTGCCTGGGCTCCGGAGCGGCAAACCCTTTCGGTGGGTGTTCAGTGTCGGGTCGCGTACTCGGGCACGGTGTGCATGGGCGGGCGTTCCAGGGCGGTCACCGGGTGGGTGTGGGCGGTGAACTCCCGGCTCTGCGGGTCGCGGGTGAACTGGGTCAGCAGCGGGTGGACGAGGTCGGCCGAGGCCTTCAGCCGGTGGGTGCGGTCGAGGCGTTCGAGGGCGGTGCGGTAGATGGTGGCGGCCATCCGGCCGAGGGCCTGGCCGTCCTGGTGCCGGTGGTGCCGGACGCCGACGTCCACCTGGGCCAGGGCGTCCAGCCCGACCGTCTCCAGCGCGTCGACCAGCAGTCCGAGTTCGACGCCGTAGCCGGTGGGGAAGGGGAGCCGTTCGAGCAGCGCGCGGCGGGCCGCGTACTCGCCGCCGAGCGGCTGGACGAAACCGGCGAGTTCCGGCCAGTGCAGGTTGAGCAGCGGGCGGGCGACCAGTTCGGTGACCCGGCCGCCGCCGGCCGGGACCACCGCCCCCTCCGTCTCCAGCGGCCGGTCGTACATGGCCTTGACCAGCTGGATGTCCGGTTCGGTGAGCAGCGGGCCGAGGATGCCGGAGACGAAGGCCGGGTCGAACTCGCGCAGGTCGGCGTCGACGAAGCAGACGATGTCGCCGCGGGTGACCAGCAGCGAGCGCCAGAGCACCTCGCCCTTGCCGGGGACGGCGGGCAGCCGGGGCAGGATCGCGTCGCGGTACTCCACCCGGGCGCCGGCCCGGGCGGCGACGGCGGCGGTGGCGTCGGCCGAGCCGGAGTCGATCACGACGAGTTCGTCGACCAGCGGGAGGCGCTCCATCAGCTCGCGGCGGATGGTGCGGACGATGTCGCCGACGGTGGCCTCCTCGTCCAGTGCGGGCAGCACCACGCTGACCGTGTGGCCGGTCCGGCGCTTGGCTTCCAGCAGGGCGTGCACCGGCCGGTCGACCGCGCTCCACGAGCGGCGGCGCAGCCAGGACGCCGCCTGCGGGAGCAGCGCGGGGGTCGGTTCGGCGGGCACGGGACTCTCCTCGGCGGGGTCGGTGGGACGCGCCATCTCGCGTGGCGGACGATCCCGTTCGGGGTTGACGCCTTCGGATACAGTCTTCGTACAGCGGCCGGACCTTTGCACGTCGGGGTCGCCGTTGAGCACCACCACAATTTCACAAGCTCATCCAGAGGGACTGAGGGAACGGCCCGTTGACGTCCCGGCAACCTTCTCGCGCGGCTGTCTGTCGACAGGCCCCGGCGGGACAGGTGCCAATTCCGGCCTGTGGCGCGACCGTGCCACGGGGAAGATGAGGAGAGAGGCCTCCGCCATCATGGCTATCGACACTGTCGCACCCGCATCCGTGGACCTCGGCCCCGCCACCGCGCTGTCCTGTCGGGAGTGCGGCACCCGCTTCCCGCTCGGTCCGAGCTTCGCCTGCCTGGAGTGCTTCGGCCCGCTGGAGATCGCGTACGACTTCGGCAGCGAGGGCGCCGAGGCGCTGCGCCGCCGGATCGAGGCCGGCCCGAGTTCGATCTGGCGCTACGCGCCGCTGCTGCCCGTCCCGGCCGACGTCGCCACCAAGCCCAACCTGAACCCCGGTTGGACCCCGCTGGTCAAGGCGGACAACCTGGGCCGTGAGCTGGGCTTCACCGCGCAGCTGCACATCAAGGACGACTCGGGCAACCCGACCCACTCGTTCAAGGACCGCGTGGTGGCCTGCGCCATCGAGGCCGCGCGGGCCTTCGGCTTCACGACGCTCTCCTGCTCCTCCACCGGCAACCTGGCCGGCGCGGTGGGCGCGGCGGCCGCCCGGGCCGGTTTCAAGTCCTGCGTGTTCATCCCGCACGACCTGGAGCAGGGCAAGGTCGTCATGGCCGGGGTGTACGGCGGCGAGCTGGTCGGCATCGAGGGCAACTACGACGACGTGAACCGCTTCTGCTCGGAGCTGATCGGCGACCCGGCCGGCGAGGGCTGGGGCTTCGTCAACGTCAACCTGCGCCCCTACTACGGCGAGGGCTCCAAGACGCTGGCGTACGAGATCTGCGAGCAGCTCGGCTGGCGGCTGCCGGAGCAGATCGTCATCCCGATCGCCTCCGGCTCCCAGCTGACCAAGATCGACAAGGGGCTGCAGGAGCTGATCAGGCTCGGCCTGGTCGAGGACCGGCCGTACAAGGTGTTCGGCGCCCAGGCGGCGGGCTGCTCGCCGGTGTCGGCGGCGTTCAAGGCCGGCCAGGACGTGATCCGCCCGGTCAAGCCGGACACCATCGCCAAGTCGCTGGCGATCGGCAACCCGGCGGACGGCCCGTACGTGCTGGACATCGCCCGGCGCACCGGCGGCGCGGTCGAGGACGTCACCGACGCCGAGGTGGTGGACGCGATCCGGCTGCTGGCCCGGACCGAGGGCGTCTTCGCCGAGACCGCGGGCGGGGTGACCGTCGGCGTGCTGAAGAAGCTGGTGGAGACCGGCCAGCTGGACCCGTCCAAGGAGACCGTCGCGATCAACACCGGCGACGGCCTGAAGACCCTGGACGCCGTCGCCGGGGCCGGGATGACCGCTGTCATCCGCCCGACCCTGGCGTCCTTCCACGACGCCGGCCTCGCGTCCGCCTGAAACACCCCCCACCCCGCTGGGTCGCACCCGCTAGGAGAACCATGAGCGCCAACGTCCGTATCCCCACCATCCTGCGCACCTACACCGGCGGCGCCGCCGAGGTGGCCGCCGAGGGCGCCACCCTGGGCGAGGTCATCGCCGACCTGGAGAAGAACCACGCGGGGATCGCCGCCCGCATCCTGGACGACGCCGGCAAGCTGCGCCGTTTCGTCAACGTCTACGTGAACGACGACGACGTGCGCTTCGCCGAGGGCCTGGCGACCGGGATCGCGGCCGGCGCGAGCGTCTCGATCATCCCGGCGGTGGCCGGCGGCTGCTGAGCCGCGCCCCGATCCGGGCACCCCGCCCGAGCCGTTCGTCCGACCGGCCGTCCGCGCGTACGGAATTCCGTTCTCCGTACGCACGGACGGCCGGCCGTATTTCGGCGGGAATATGGCGGGGTCAAGTCGGAGTAGAGTGTGGCTCGGTTGGGAACAGGGCTTCCCCTCATCCTCACCCGCGAATCACCCGCGAATCGCCGGACGGTCGTCCGGCCGCTGAGACCGGTCTGGTGCCTGGGCCGTGAAACATGTCAGCCAGATGTCAGAATTCCCGCGGGGATTTGTAGTAATCCGTCCGCTATGTCCGGCGTGAAATGCCGAATTCCTCCCGCTTTCGCCCGTCCTGCCCCTTGGCGCGGTGCCGGAATTCCCCGCAGCTGACCCTGTTGCAGAGGGCGTCGATCCGGATACATTCAGCCGCGGTCGACGTAATCACCCGCTCACAGGGCGCCGTCAGGCACCCCCGGCGGAGGACTGCGGCGTGCACGGCTGCGCCCAGGGGGGGTTCCCCGGGCCGGCCTTCAAACCAGACCCGGGCCCGCGACCTGCGGGCGCGTGAAGGGCCAGCACAGCACTAGGGGAGTTCGGAATGGCTCAGGGCACCGTCAAGTGGTTCAACGCGGAGAAGGGCTACGGCTTCATCGCGGTCGACGGTGGTGCGGACGTCTTCGTCCACTACAGCGCGATCCAGATGGACGGCTACCGCACCCTCGAGGAGGGCCAGCGGGTCGAGTTCGAGATCTCCCAGGGACAGAAGGGCCCGCAGGCGGACATGGTCCGCGCCGCGGTGTGACCCCCTTCCGACCCCAGGAGCTCGGCGCGGCCCACGGCTGGTGACCACTCGCTTCTCGACGGGCCCGTACGACACGCGTCGTGCGGGCCCGTCGGCGTTCCCCGGCGGGGAGTTGCGCGGGTCGGCGGGAGCGCCCCGGACGGCTCGCGGGATCGCGATTGGGCTTGCACTCGACCACCCGGAGTGCTAATCATTGGCGTTAGCACTCACAGCGTGAGAGTGACAGCGGACCGGGTCGGTGAGGCCCCCGGGAGCGGTAGGGGAAAGGACCCCCGCACACCAGGGCCGTCCGTCGCGGGCACCCCTTGGTCCGAGCAGTCGACCGTGTCCCGGAGGACCACTTCTGATGGCCAAGATCATCGCCTTTGATGAGGAAGCTCGCCGCGGCCTTGAGCGTGGCATGAACCAGCTCGCCGACGCAGTGAAGGTCACGCTCGGCCCCAAGGGTCGCAACGTCGTGCTGGAGAAGAAGTGGGGCGCCCCCACGATCACCAACGACGGTGTCTCCATCGCCAAGGAGATCGAGCTCGAGGACCCCTACGAGAAGATCGGCGCGGAGCTCGTCAAGGAGGTCGCCAAGAAGACCGACGACGTCGCGGGTGACGGCACCACCACCGCCACCGTGCTCGCCCAGGCCCTGGTTCGCGAGGGTCTGCGCAACGTCGCCGCCGGCGCCAACCCGATGGCCCTGAAGCGCGGCATCGAGAAGGCCGTCGCCGCCGTCTCCGACCAGCTGCTGGCGCAGGCCAAGGACGTGGAGACCAAGGAGCAGATCGCCTCCACCGCCTCCATCTCGGCCGCCGACACCCAGATCGGCGAGCTCATCGCCGAGGCCATGGACAAGGTCGGCAAGGAAGGCGTCATCACCGTCGAGGAGAGCAACACCTTCGGCCTGGAGCTTGAGCTCACCGAGGGCATGCGCTTCGACAAGGGCTACATCTCCGCCTACTTCGCGACCGACCTGGAGCGCATGGAGGCGACGTTCGAGGACCCGTACATCCTCATCGCCAACTCCAAGATCGGCTCGGTCAAGGACCTGCTGCCGCTGCTGGAGAAGGTCATGC
The DNA here is from genome assembly GCF_040687675.1 of Kitasatospora sp. NPDC056731. Taxonomy (NCBI): domain Bacteria; kingdom Bacillati; phylum Actinomycetota; class Actinomycetes; order Kitasatosporales; family Streptomycetaceae; genus Kitasatospora; species Kitasatospora sp. NPDC056731. Next base: position 39,397 of record NZ_JBFBNR010000051.1, on the reverse strand, counting down.
AGAGCGGCAAGCCGCTCGTCATCATCGCCGAGGACGTCGAGGGCGAGGCCCTGTCGACCCTGGTCGTGAACAAGATCCGCGGCACCTTCAAGTCCGTCGCCGTCAAGGCCCCGGGCTTCGGCGACCGCCGCAAGGCCATGCTCGGCGACATCGCCATCCTCACCGGTGGCACCGTGATCTCCGAGGAGGTCGGCCTCAAGCTGGAGAACGCCGGCATCGACCTGCTGGGCACCGCCCGCAAGGTGGTCATCACCAAGGACGAGACCACCATCGTCGACGGTGGCGGTGACAGCGAGCAGGTCGCCGGCCGCGTGAACCAGATCCGCGCCGAGATCGAGAACAGCGACTCGGACTACGACCGCGAGAAGCTCCAGGAGCGCCTCGCCAAGCTGGCCGGCGGCGTGGCCGTCATCAAGGCCGGCGCGGCCACCGAGGTGGAGCTCAAGGAGCGCAAGCACCGCATCGAGGACGCCGTCCGCAACGCGAAGGCCGCCGTCGAGGAGGGCATCGTCGCCGGTGGTGGCGTCGCGCTGCTGCAGGCCTCGGTCGCCTTCGACAAGCTGGAGCTGGAGGGCGACGAGGCCACCGGTGCCAACATCGTCAAGGTCGCGCTGGAGGCCCCGATCAAGCAGATCGCGACCAACGCCGGCCTGGAGGGTGGCGTCGTGGTGGAGAAGGTGCGCAACCTTCCCGCCGGTCACGGCCTGAACGCGGCCACCAACACCTACGTCGACCTGATCGCCGAGGGCATCATCGACCCGGCCAAGGTGACCCGCTCCGCGCTGCAGAACGCCGCCTCCATCGCGGCGCTGTTCCTCACCACCGAGGCCGTCATCGCCGACAAGCCGGAGAAGGCCTCTGCGGCCGCCGGCGGCGGCATGCCGGGCGGTGACATGGACTTCTGATCCTGATCACACCGATCGGATCAGTTGGTTCCTGATCGTGTGGGCGGTCCCCTTCGGGGGGCCGCCCACACGGCGTTCTACCGGAGAATGGACAGATGGCTTCCGACGACATCGAGACCGCGCTGCACAACGCGCGGGCGCTGATCCTGGCCGACCTCACCGCGCGGGACGTGGCGGACGCCGCCGTCGTCTCCCTGGTGGAGCAGGCCGTGACGCACCGCCGCTGGTGGCTGGAGCAGTGGCCGGACGGCACCGAGTACGTGCTCGGGCTGGTCGCCCAGGACGTCCAGGACGCGCTGCTGGAGGCGTACGGGCGCTGGCCGCTGTGCACCGCCTGCGCCGCCGACGGGGACCCGCACGCGCTCGGCGTGGAGCCGGAGCTGGGGCCGGAGCCGCACTGGGTGTGCGGCAAGCAGGGCGCGGTGGTCGCGCCGGTGGGGGAGCTCTCGTAGCCAGCTCCTGGCCCGCTTCTGGTCCGCTCGTAGCGCGCTCGTGGTCCGCGTGGTGGACCGGTCGGCGGGAGTACTGGACCTATAGGTAGGTTGACGATATATGTAGTCGTATGACTGAACGCTCGATGCAGGAGCCGACGCTGCTGCTGCTCACCGCCCTGGCGGACGCCCCGAGACACGGCTACGCCCTCATCCAGGAGATCGCCGCGATCTCCGAGGGCCGGGTCAAGATGCGCACCGGCACCCTGTACGGCGCCCTCGACCGGCTGCTCCAGCAGGGGCTGATCGAGGTCGCCGCGGAGGAGGTCGTGGACGGGCGGGCGCGGCGCAGCTACGCGCTGACCAGCGTCGGCCGGGAGGCGCTGGCCTCCGAGGCGGAGCGGCTGCGGGCCGTCGCCACCGAGGCGGAGCGCCGTCTCGCGAACGTCCTGTCGGCGCTGCAGGGAAAGCCGGAGCCGGAGGGGAAGTCGATGATGAGGGGGTTCTTCGCATGACCACACCCATGACCACGCCGACGATGGGGGCGCCTTCGACCGCGCTGCGGGCGGCGCTGCAGTTCTACCCGCCGCGCTACCGCCGGGAGCGCGGCGAGGAACTGGCCGCGGTGTTCGCCGACACCACGGCGGAGGCCGGCCGCTCGGCCGTCGCCCGCGAGGCGTTCGACCTGGCCGCGTACGGGCTGCGGGTGCGGCTCGGGCTGACCGGCTCCTCGCTGGCCGGGCGGGTGCTCGCGCTGGCCGCGCCGATGGTCGCCGGGGCGCTGGCCGGTGCGGCCCTGGTGCCGTGGGTGAGCGATGCGGAGCGGGCCGCCCATCGGCTGACCTGGGACGACTCGTACCTCACGTACGCCCTGACCATCGCGCCGCCGGTGATCGCGCTGCTGCTCGCGGTGGCCGTCGTGACGGGGCGCTGGACGGCGGTGCGGGTCATCTCGCTGGTCCAGGCCGTCTCCGCGCTGTTCGTGCTGGCGAAGGCCGTCGTGCTGCCGCCGGAATTCGACCTCTGGGGGGTGGGGGACAGCAGCGTGGCCACCATGCCGTTCGTGCTGGGGGCGCTGCTGCTGGCCGCAGCGCCGACGGAGTTGCTGCCCAGGGCCTCCTGGCGTTCCGGCGGGCTGGCGCTGGCCTCGGTCCTCGGGGGCGGGCTGCTGGTGGCGCTCCAGCACTGGGGCGACTCCACCTTCCCGCTGGACATGCAGTGGTTCGCGGCGCTGCTGATCGGGCCGCTGCTGCTGACCTTCACCGCGCTGCGCGGCCGGGTGCTGCCGGCGGCCGTCGGGGTCGCGGTGCTGTCGCTGACGATGTTCGCGGGCCTGTTCAACATCTGGCGCGAGGGCCGCGGGTTCTGGCACGTGCTGCCGATGGCGGCGCCGGTGCTGCTGCTCCTGGTGGCGGCCGCGGTGGCGGTGCGCCGGATCGGGACCGGCGACGGGCTCGGCGGACGGTTCGGCGGGGGCTCCGGGAAGGGGCGCAGCCTGGCGTGACCCGGGGGGTGGGGCGAAGTGCTCGCCGGGCCCGGCCGGATGTGGCAACCTACTGATATGTCTAGACCAATTTTCGAAGTCATCGCGCTGACGCCCCAGGACGCCCAGGCTGCCGAGTCGGGCGGCGCCGACCGGCTCGAACTGGTCACCGACATGGCCGCGGACGGGCTCACCCCGTCCGTCGAGGACTTCGCCCGGATCCGGGCCGCCGTCGACATCCCGCTGCGCGTCATGCTCCGGATCCAGGACGGCTTCGCGCCCGGCGGCCTGGACGAACTGGCCGCCCGGGCCGCCGCGTTGCGGGCCGAGGGCGCCGAGGAGTTCGTCTTCGGCTTCCTCCACGCCGACGGCGCCGTCGACCTGGCCGCCACCGCCGCCGTCGCCGAGGCGGTGGCCGGCTGCCGCTGGACCTTCCACCGGGCGATCGACCACAGCGCCGACCGGGCCGCCCTGCGGGCCGCCGTCGGCGCGCTGCCCGGGCTGGACACCTTCCTCACCTCGGGCGCGGCCGCCGGGGTCGACGCCGGGCACGAGGTGCTGCTGGCGGACCTGGCCCGCGCGGGCGAGCCCGGGTACGGGCAGCGGATCCTGATCGGCGGCGGCCTGCGGGCCGAACACCTGAAGGGGCTGCGGGCCGAGGGCTTCGACGGCTTCCACGTCGGCGGCGCGGTGCGGGTCGACGGCTGGCGGACGCCGGTGGACGCGGCCAAGGTCGCCGAGTGGCGGGCGCTGATCGACGCCTGAGCGCGCGCGGCGGGCGGGGGCCGGTCCCGGTGGGGCCGGCCCCCGCTGCCCGGTTCCTCAGTGCAGCTGCGCGGGCAGCGGCTCGCCGTGCAGCACCGTCAGGCCGGAGACGGCACGGGTGAGCGCCACGTACAGCCGCCGCAGGCCGGTCCGCTCGTCCGGCTCGCCCGCGACCACCGCGGCCGGCTCGTCCAGCACCACGTAGTCGTACTCCAGGCCCTTGGCCAGCGAGGCCGGGACGAGCGTCAGCCGGGCCTCGGCGCTGGTCTCGGCGCCGGGGGACAGGTACGGCAGGCCGGCCGCGGTCAGCGCCTCGGCGAGCGCCGGGATCCGGGCGTCGGCGGCGATCAGCCCGGTCGAGCCCTCGTGCTCCAGCGCCTCGCGGCAGGCCGCCAGGACGGCGGGCACGGCCTCCCCGTCCGGGAGGCGGCGGATCGTCAGCGAGCCGGGGGCGTCGCGCACGGAGGTCGCCGGGGCCAGGCCCGGGGCGATCGCCGGGAGCAGCCGGGAGGCGTACGCGATGACCTCCTCCGGCACCCGGAAGCCCTTGGTCAGCTCCTCGACGTGGGCGTCCGGCTTGCCCAGGTGGCGCAGCGCGTCCGGCCAGCTCGCCGTCGCCCACGGGGTGGTGCCCTGGGCGAGGTCGCCGAGGACGGTCGCCGAGCCGGTCGTGCAGCGGCGGCCGACCGCGCGGTACTGCATCGGGGAGAGGTCCTGCGCCTCGTCCAGCACCACGTGCCCGAGCGAGGGGGTGCGCTGCACCAGGTCCGTCGCCTCGTCGACCAGGACGGCGTCGGCCTGCGTCCAGCGGGCCGTCTTCACCGAGCGGCCCGGCTTGGGCCACAGCACCGCCTGCTGCTCCTCCGGGGTCAGCACGCCCTCCGCGCAGGCGGCCAGGAACTCCGGGTCGGAGAGCAGCCGCAGCACCAGCTTCGCCGGATCGACCGCCGGCCAGCACTCCTTGGCCACCGCCTTGACCGCGGCGTTGCGGGCCACCGCGTCCTGCACCCGGTCGTCGGGGGCCTCGCCGGACTGTTCCATCTTCAGCAGCACGGTGTGCGCGATCCGCTGCGGCAGGGCGTCCCTGGCGGCGCCGTAGCGCACCTCGCGGCCCTTCAGCTCCTCGATGATCGCGGTGAGCTCGTGCGCCTGGACGCGCCAGCGGCGGGAGCCGCGGACCACCACGCAGGGCTCGGTGGGCAGCGCGATGCCCGCGCGCACCGCCCGACGCAGCACCTCGGCCATCCGCGCGTCGCCCTTCAGCCGGGCCGCCTGCGGGTCGTCCTCGCCGCGCACCTCGACGTGCCCGACCAGCTGCTGCACGGTCGCCTGGGCGACGTCCAGCTCGCCCAGGGCCGGGAGCACCTGCTCGATGTAGGAGAGGAAGGCGTTGTTCGGCCCGATCACCAGCGTGCCCGTCCGGGCGAGGCGCTCGCGGTGCGCGTACAGCAGGTACGCGACGCGGTGCAGGCCCACGGCCGTCTTCCCGGTGCCGGGGGCGCCCTGGACGCAGATGGTGCCCGTCACGTCGGAGCGGACGATCTCGTCCTGCTCGGGCTGGATGGTGGCGACGATGTCGCGCATCGGGCCGACGCGGGGCTTCTCGATCTCGGCGGCGAGCAGGGCGGAGGCGCTGTCCGCCTCCGCCGGGTCGCTCAGGTGCTCGTCCTCGTAGGCGGTGAGCTCGCCGGCGGTGTAGCCGAAGCGGCGGCGGCGCTCGACGTCCAGCGGCTCGGTGCGGGTGGCCCGGTAGAACGGCTGGGAGACCGGCGCGCGCCAGTCGATCACCATCGGGTCGCCGTCGGCGTCGTGGACGTGCCGGCGCCCGATGTAGAAGTTCTCGCCCCCTCCTCCTTCGCTCAGCTCCTCGCTGATCGCGTGTAGGTAGTCCAGGCGGCCGAAGAACAGCGGGGTGTGCGAGAGGTCGGCGAGGGCGGCGATCCGGGCCTCGATCTGGTTCTGGAGGACGGCGGCGGACACCCAGGTGCCGGTCACGTCGCGCAGGTCCAGCGACTGGACGTCCTCGCGCATCGCTCGCAGCGCGGACCGGGACGCGGCCAGGTGGTCGCGTTCGCGCTGGAGGGGGTCGGTGGTGGGGGTGGCGGGCACAGCGAACCTTCCCGGCTGCGCCGGAACCGGGCGCAGCGGATCGATGGAGCTCACGGTGGGTACGGCCGACCGGTTGCCGTGCGGTCGGCGCCTCCCCCGGCTGCCTGCGCGACTTCAGCAGGTACCACGGTTCGGGAGGGGGCAGACGGACGATCTTAGACCCGTGCGCCCCGGGGTTCCAGCCCTGCAGGTCCCGGGCCCCGTACGACCCGGAGGGGGTGCGCCACGGCGGCACCGCCCCGGGCACCGCCGCGCGCGTGGTCCTCCTCGGGCGCGACGGTGTCCGGGGCCGGGGCGTGCCCTACCGCAGGTTCTGCCGCACGCCCTACAGCACGTCGTCCGCGTCGATGATGCGGTACGCGTAGCCCTGCTCGGCCAGGAAGCGCTGCCGGTGGGCGGCGAAGTCCTGGTCCACGGTGTCCCGGGCGACCACCGAGTAGAAGTGCGCCGAGTGGCCGTCCGCCTTCGGGCGCAGGACGCGGCCCAGGCGCTGGGCCTCCTCCTGGCGGGAGCCGAACGTCCCGGAGACCTGGATGGCCACGGTGGCCTCGGGCAGGTCGATCGAGAAGTTCGCGACCTTGGAGACCACCAGGACGCCGATCTCCTTGTTGCGGAACGCCTCGAACAGCTTCTCGCGCTGGGCGTTGCTGGTCTCGCCCTTGATCACGGGCGCGTCCAGCACCTCGCCAAGCTCGTCCAGCTGGTCGATGTACTGGCCGATGACCAGCGTCTGGTCCTTCTCGTGCTTCTTCACCAGCGCCTCCACCACCCGCCGCTTGGTCGCCGTGGTGGCGCAGAAGCGGTAGCGCTCCTCGGGCTCGGCGGTGGCGTAGGCCAGGCGCTCCGAGTCGGTCAGGGTGACCCGCACCTCGCAGCAGTCGGCGGGCGCGATGTAGCCCTGCGCCTCGATCTCCTTCCACGGCGCGTCGAAGCGCTTGGGCCCGATCAGGCTGAACACGTCGCCCTCGCGGCCGTCCTCGCGCACCAGCGTCGCGGTCAGGCCCAGGCGGCGGCGGGCCTGGAGGTCGGCGGTGAACTTGAACACCGGCGCCGGCAGCAGGTGCACCTCGTCGTAGACCACCAGGCCCCAGTTGCGGGCGTCGAACAGCTCCAGGTGCGCGTAGGCGCCCTTCCGCTTGGTGGTCATCACCTGGTAGGTGGCGATGGTGACCGGGCGGATCTCCTTGCGCGTCCCGCTGTACTCGCCGATCTCCTCCTCGGTGAGCGAGGTGCGCTTGACCAGCTCGTGCTTCCACTGGCGGGCCGAGACGGTGTTGGTGACCAGGATCAGCGTCGTCGACTTGGCGTGCGCCATCGCGGCGGCGCCGACCAGCGTCTTGCCGGCGCCGCAGGGCAGCACCACGACGCCCGAGCCGCCGTGCCAGAAGCCCTCGACGGCCTGTGCCTGGTACGGGCGCAGCCGCCAGCCGTCCTCGTCCAGCTCGATCGGGTGGGCCTCGCCGTCCACGTACCCGGCGAAGTCCTCGGCCGGCCAGCCGAGCTTGAGCAGCACCTGCTTGATCTGGCCGCGCTCGGAGGGGTGCACCACCACCGTGTCCGGGTCGACCCGGGCGCCGACCAGCGGGGCGATCTTCTTGGAGCGCAGCACCTCCTCCAGCACCGGCCGGTCGGTGCTGGCGAGCACCAGCCCGTGCGTCGGGTGCTTGAGCAGCTGGAGCCGCCCGTAGCGGCCCATGGTGTCCGCCACGTCCACCAGCAGTGCGTGCGGCACCGGGTAGCGCGAGTACGTCACCAGGGCGTCGACCACCTGCTCGGCGTCGTGCCCCGCCGCCCGCGCGTTCCACAGCCCGAGCGGCGTCACCCGGTACGTGTGCACGTGCTCGGGGGCGCGCTCCAACTCGGCGAACGGCGCGATGACGCGGCGGCACTCGGCGGCCTTGGGGTGATCGATCTCCAGGAGAAGAGTTTTGTCGCTCTGGACGATGAGCGGTCCGTCGTTCACGCGGGGAAGCCCTCCACTGGCTGACAGGCTGGATTGACGCAGACCCTCCAGTGTCGCGCATTGCGCGGCGAACGTGAGCGGGCCCCTTCCAAACGTGATCGGGCTTCTTCCATTCGTACGGGTGACCGCGCCCGCGACCGCGACCGCGCCGGTACCCGCGCTCCGGGCGACGGCTCCGGGTGACCACGGTGCGCATCGCTCGTTGAGCCGGGCATGAAGAAGTCGAAGCGCGTTCTCACCGCTCTCGCCCTGATGGGCACGGCCTTCGCGGCCACCGCCTCGTCCGTCGGCTCCGCGCACGCCCTCGCGGGGATCGGGGAGGGGCCCGGCGGGCTGCTCGCCGCGCCCGGATTCCTGATCGCCGACCAGGTCGGCGGCGGCTCGCTGCCGGTCGGGCAGGGGGAGATCGGCAGCCTGGCGGACAAGGCCGTCAAGGAGAAGATGAAGGAGTCGCAGGGGCACTGAGCCCGGCCCTGCCGCCGGGGTTACTCGTCGAGCTCCGCGACGCCGGTGATGCGGTGCAGGGCGAAGGTGCGGAGCTCGTCGGCGTGGTGGTCGAAGGCGGTGACGAAGCCGCCTTCGACCTTGACCGGGTCGATGATCCGCTGGCTGGCGATGCCCTCGGCGTTGAGGTAGCCGATCCACATCCGTTCGCCGAGCAGGACGGCGGTCTGCAGGGCCGCGAGGGTCTCGGCGGCGGCGGTGCGGGGCAGCTGGCGCGGGTCGGGGGTGGAGTCCCGGCGGTTGACGGTGGCGGCGCGGTCGCCGGCCCGGATGGCCTTGATGGCGGCGGCGAGCAGGGTGTCGTCGGGGGTCGGCGGGCCGTCCGGGACGGGCGCGGGGGCGGTGCGGGGCGGGGTGCGGTGGCTGTCCTGGCGGGTGATCAGCACATCGCCCTCGGCGGACTCGGCGGCCGGGGCGTAGCCCATCGTGCGCAGGGCGGCGAGCAGGACGTCCGGGGCGGCCTGGGCGGCGAGGACGGTGGGGGCGAGCAGCCGCAGCCGCAGGTCGGCGGAGCGGCGGTCGGCGAGGACCTCGTTCAGCAGGGACGGGTCGTCGCAGCGCAGGTAGGAGGAGGCGGCGCCGACCCGCAGGATGCCGTGCCGACGGGCGACGTCGTCGATCAGGTAGCCGAGCGGCTGCGGGACGGGCGTCCGGGAGTGCTGCTCCAGGAAGGCCCGCAGGTCGGCGGCGGTGCGTCCGGCGTCGAGGGCGCGGCGCACGGACACCGGGGTGAAGCGGTAGACGGTGGCGCCGCCCTTGGACTCGATGTCGGCGCACAGCGCGAGGGCCTGGGCGAGCGGGGTGAGCAGCGGGCCGGGGGCGATCGCGGTGAGGTCCGGTTGCAGGATCACGTGGTCGAGCGGCTGCGGCAGCAGCGGGGCGAGCACCTCGGCGGGGTCGGATTCGGCGGTGAGCAGGGCGCGGGCGGGGGCGGCGAGGGCGCCGCGGCCGGTGACGCCGAGGAGTTCGGCCTCGGCGAGGGTCCAGGCGGTGAGGTCGTCGCGCAGCTCGTGGCCGTCCGGGCCGGTCGGGCCGCCGCGCAGCGGGCGCTGCCAGCGCAGGGTGGGCAGGAGCTCGGCGGCGGTGGCGGGGGTGCCGGGCGGGAGTTCGGCGAGCAGCGCGAGGGTGGCGCGGCGGACGGACGGGGCGAGGGTGCGGTCGAGCTCGGGCCCGAGGGCGGCGCGCGGCTTGCCCTTGCCGTCCGGGGTGCCGGTGAGGGCGGGGACGCGGGTGGCGGCGAGCCAGGCGGCGGCGAGGACGGACCAGCGTTCGGCGGTGTCCCGCTGGAGCCAGCCGTCGTAGGCCGGGGTCGGGGCCCAGCGTTCGTCGGCCTCGCCGTCGGGGGCCAGCAGCCCGGCGGTGTAGGCGAGTTCGAGCCAGAAGGCGGCCTGCTGCTCGGTGGTCTCCAGGGCCTGCGCGGTGCGCTTGAGGTCGCGGATGCCGAGGCCGCCGGCGCGCAGCGTGGGCGGCGGGGTGAGGCCCCAGGTGTCGAGGAGTTCCTCGACGGTCTTGACGGCGGTGTGGGCCTGGCCGGCCGCCGCGCCGTCCACAGCCTGTGGATCGCGCGGGGCGGCGGCCGGGGCGGGCTCGGGCTGGACCGGCTCGACGGCGCGGTGGGTGCGGCCGCCGCGCAGGTGCAGGGCCAGTTCGCGCGGCAGGACGACGCTGCCCGGCCCGCTGGGCAGCAGCAGCCCGCGGGCGAGCAGCCACTCGACGGGGCTCTGCGCGTCCTCGGCGGTGACCGGGCGGGTGGCGTCCGGGACGGTGCCGGTCGGCGGCCCCCAGACCAGCCGCTCCAGCAGCCGCAGCGCGGCTTCGGGGGCGGTGTCGAGCAGCGCCGCGCAGCGGGCGCGGTCGTTCAACAGGGCGGTGAGCGCGTCGACGGCGGTGACCGGGTCCGGGGTGGCGGGCTGCCCGGCGGAGGCGAGCAGCTGCTGCAGCCGGGCCGGGGACATGCCGACGGTCGCGTCGGAGAGGGTCGGGCCGAGGCCGGTGCGGCCGGGGTTGGCGGCCGTCGGGGCGAGTGCCTCGCGGACGGCGAGGACCAGCCGCAGGCCGTTGTCCGGGCCCCAGAGCAGGGACCGGTCGCGCAGGGTGGCGATGGCCCGGGGGAGGGCGGCGGCGACGGCGGACCGGTCGGCGGGCGTCAGCGGGGTCGCGCCGGGGTGCGGCTTGACCTTGGCCGGGCCGGTCAGCAGGGTGCGGACGGTGGCCAGGCCGGTGCCGTCCGGGGCGGTGGCCAGGACCTCGGCGACCTGCAGGGTGAAGCGGTCCAGGCGCTCCAGGGCGCGCAGCGCCGAGGCGCGGGAGGAGAGCCGGGCGGACAGCTGGGTGAGGTCGCCGGGGACGGGGTTGAGCAGGTCGGGGCGGGAGCGGAGCAGGGCGGCGAGCGCGTCGTCGGGGCGGGCGCGCAACTCCTCGGCGAGGGTGCGGGGGCCGGCGGCGGACCTGCCCTGGCGTTGAGGGCCCTGCTGTGTGGTCATTCGACCTAGGTTAGTCGGGCGGGCGGACGGCGGGGTGTCCGTGCGGCGGCCCGTGGTGGACCGGTCCTTGGACTCGCGCGCGCGGGGGCGGGGTGGGTAGCGTCACGGCCGAGGGTGGTTCGGTGGGCCGGGGTTCGGGCGCGAGGCGGGGTGTCGGTGATGACGGACGGCGAGTGGTGGCGCAGGAGCGGGCCGTGGAGCGGCCGTTCGGGGGGCGGGGCGGGGGCCTCCGGCGGGTCTGCCGGGGCCGGTGCTGCCGGTGACAGGGGCGGTTCGGGCGGCCCGGGTGCGTCGGGTGGGTCCGGGGCCTCCGGTCCGTCCGGCGCCTCCGACGGGGACAGCGTGTACGACACGGCGGCGCCGGGCGGCGGGACCCCTTCGGTGCCGCTGGATCCGCCCCGGACGCCGCGCGCCCCGGGGGCCGGGGCGCCGCCCGTACAGCTGGACAAGTCGCGTTTCGACGGGCCCGAGGACGATCCGGACTCCATCCCGCCGCCCCAGGTGTACAGCTCCGGCGCGAACGGCTGGGATCTGGTGCTGCTCAACTTCTCGGACTCGCCGCAGGCTCCGCCGAAGCCGATCCCTGAGCAGCGCGCCGGGGGCGGGGCGGGTGCGGCGGGCGCGCAGGCTGCCGATCCGGCGGGAGCTGCGGCGGGGGCGGCTGCGGCGGCTTCGGGGAAGGGGAAGAAACAGCGGAAGGCCAAGGCGAGGGCGGCCGCCGCGGGGAAGGCGAAGGCGCAGCCGGCCGCCCCCGCCGGCCAGGCCGGTGCCGATGCGGGCGCAAGTGCCGGTGCGGGTGCGGGTGTCGGGGCCCGGCGGCCGTCCCTGCTGGTCCTGCTCTCCTGCGGGCTGCTGATCGGCGGCGCCGCCATGAGCTTCTTCCCGGCCATGCTGGTGGGCTGGGCCCTCGGCTACCTGTCCCGCCAACTCTCCGATCTGATGCGCAAGTTCGTCATCCTCGGGATCCCGCTGATCACGATGAGCGCGGCCACCCTGCACGCCATGCAGGCCAAGCCGGGCGCCCAGGGCGGCGCGGGCGTGCAGGCCGGTGCGCAGTTCAGCCAGATCAGCTGGTCGGCGGCCCCGGGCGTGCTGCGCCTGTCGGCGGTGCTGTCGGCGGTGGTGCTGCTGCTGTTGAGCCTGCGCCGTCGCCCGCCGCAGCAGGGCTGAGGCCCGGGACGAGGGCGGCGAAGCCGGTGCAGAGCAGTCGGATGCTCTGGGTGAACTTCTCGTCCTGGCTGATCCGGGGGATCAACTCGCCCATGATCAGCGGGAACTGCACGCACAGGTCGGCGTAGAGCTCGGCGCTGACGGGTGGTGGGGCCGGTGGCTGGTTCTGTTCCTGGAGGACGAAGCCGGTGACGTGGCTGAGCAGGATGTCGGCGGCGATGCCGCAGTGGGCGGTGGGCAGGCCGGCGTCGAGGAGGGTGCGCAGCAGGCGTTCCATCAGGGAGAGGCCGCCGGAGCTGAGGACGCCGGGGCTCTCGGCGAGGAGCAGTGCGCCGCCGGGGTGTTGCTGGATGCTGCGGCGCAGGGTGGCGGCCTGGGCCTCGACCCGGTCCCGCCAGGTGGCGTCGGGGTCGAGGGCGGCGAGGGCTCCGGTGCCGGTGTCGTAGGCCTGCCGGCAGACGCGGTCGGCCATCAGGGTGAGCAACTCGTCCTTGCCGCGCACGTGGTAGTAGAGGCTGCCGGCGTGGGCGTCGAGGCGGTCGGCGACCTGGCGCATGGACAGGTTGTGGTAGCCGACCTCCGCGAAGACGGCCATGCCCGCATCGACGATGCGCTCCTTGGTGAGCTTCATGGCTCCACCGTACAACGTTTTCCAACGCCGTTCGAAAACTGTGCTAGCTTTGCCCTGCCCGGTTTTCGAACGGTGTTGGAATGTGATGGGGGAGGGGCAGTCATGGGGGCGATCCTGTTCAACGTGACCACGGCCGCGCTGATGGTCATGATGGTCAACTGCGGGCTCGGCGTGGTCGGCCGGGACACGCTGCGGGGGCGGCCGATCCCGTGGGCGGCGGTCGCCCTGACCACGCTCGCCGTCGGCGGCGTGCTGCTCCAGCTGCTCTGGTCCGGCGCCATGGACGCGCTCGACGCCGACCCCGCCAAGTCCGGCTGGTGGCGCGAGTTCACCTCGGTCTTCCTGCAGAACGGCGGCCTCGGCGGCGGCCTGTGGAACCTCGCCACCCTCGCCGCCGTCGCCGCGCTCGCCCAGTGGTACTGGGGCGGCCCGCTCACCCTCGCCTTCTTCCTCGCGGGCATCCTGCTGCCCGGCCGGATCGACGACCTGCTCGGCTTCGGCGACGGCCCCAGCACCGACCCCCGCAACTTCGCCGGCAGCTCCGGCGCCACCTACTTCCTCGGCGCCACCCTGGCCCTCGCCTTCCTCACCCGCACCCGTCTGCCCAAGGAGCGCGCCCTGGCCGTCGGCGTCCCGGTGCTGGGCCTCGCCATGTGGCTCGCCCAGGACAACGGGCACGGCCTGGTGGCGGTCTACGGCTTCGCCCTCGGCACAGCGGCCTGGGCGGTTCGCGGCCGGCTGGCGCGACGGTAGTCGGGGCCGTCGCGATCCGACCCGCCGGGCTGGGCGATCCGGCCCGGCGGGTCGGATCGCTTGGCCCCGCTTGGTCCGGCGGCGGATCGCCCAGCCCCTCGGCCCCTCAGTCCCTCAGCCCGGCGGCGCGGTGCGCCCCAGCCGCTCAGCGGGCGAAGCCCGCCAGCAGCTCCCGCGGGTCGAAGGTCACCCGGATCCGGGTGATCCGCCCGTTCTCCACGTGGCTCCAGTTCGCCGTCGGCGCCGGCGGCGCGATGCTCGTGTGCAGGTCGAACCAGGTGATCAGGTCGTCCCCCTCGACCACCCGGGCGTGCACCTCGATCTTCTCCAGGACCTGCCCGAGCCCCTTCAGCCCGGCCAGGGCGTTCTCCACCCCCGACACCGTGGCCAGCGGCCCCACGAAGTCGACGTCCTCCGCCAGCAGCCCCCGCAGCGTCTCGAAGTCGCCCGCCTGCCAGGCCGCGAAGTAGGTCTCGGAAATCTCACGCGCAGTCTTCGTCGTCGTCATGCCTCCATCCTCCCGAGCGCTCAACCATCCGTCCAACAGATGGATCAGATCCCAGATATCATTGCTGGTTATGGAGATGCACCAGCTGCGCTACTTCGCGGCCGTCGTCGACGAGGGCTCCTTCACCGCCGCCGCGACCCGCCTGCACGTGAGCCAGTCCGGCATCAGCACCCAGGTCGGCAAGCTGGAACGCGAGTTGGGCCAGCTGCTCCTCGACCGTTCCGGCCGCCGGGTCCGCCTCACCCCCGCCGGCGAGGCCGTCCTGCCGCTGGCCAAGGACGCCCTCGCCACGCTCGAAGCCATCCAGCACACCGCCGCCGAGTTCGCCGACGCCGTCCGCGGCCGCGTCCGGCTCGGGATGATCATGGGGTGCGCGATCCCGCCGTTCCTCGACGTCGTCGCCGACCTCGGCCGCACCCACCCCGGCATCGAACTGAGCCTGCACGAGGGCCACTCCGAGCTGCTCCAGGCGCAGGTCCTCTCCGGCGCCCTCGACCTGGCGCTGATCGGTTTCGCCAAGGAGGCCGGCCCCGGCCTGGACGTCACTGTCGTCGTCGACGAGCCGATCGCCGCCATCGTCCCCGCCGGCCACCGCCTGGACCGCCCCTCCCTCCGGCTCGCCGACCTCGCGTCCGAGAAGATCCTCTGCCTCTCCCCGGGCACCGGCATCCGCGCCGCCTACGAGCACTCCTGCCTGCAACTCGGCCTCGAACCGCGGGTGGACATCGACGCCAGCTCCCCGGCCACGCTGTTCCGGCTCGCCCAGCGCGGGGCCGGCGTCGCCGTCCTCAGCCCCTCCTCCGCCGCCGGCGAGGGCCTCCGGACCGTCCCCGTCGCCGATGCGCCGGTCCGGGCCCGCCTCGGCCTGGTCGCCCGACCCGGCCAGCACTCGCCGGCCGTGCGCCTGCTGCACGCCCGGCTCCGCGCGTCCCTGCGGGCGACGGGCTGAGGGCCTGACCGGCTGACCGGCTGAGCGCTCAGCCGCTCAGGCGCTCACGCGTTCCAGCGCGGATCGCGCCCGGAGGCGGCCAGCGCGCGGTCCAGCGCCGGGGCGCCGTCCGGCACCGCCACCGGGGCGGCGAACCCGCCGAATAGGCAGGCAGGTCACCTCGGCCAGCCACGCCTCCCGCGCCGCCGGGATCCGCTCGCACAGGTCGGCTCCGGCCGGGGTCGCGCTGAAGAGGGACTTGCGCCCGTCGTTCGGGTCCTTGGCGGCGCTGACCAGGCCGCCGGCCCGCAGCGCGGCCACGGTCTCCGCCATGGACTGGCGGCGCACGTGCTCGGCCTGGGCGAGTTCGGTCACGGTTCGCTGGGCCCTCCCGCACGACGCGGTGCAAGGTGGTCAGGTGCGACCAGTTGGACGCGGCGGGTCACGCCTCCAGGAAGCGCTGCAGCTCGGCCAGCATGAAGTTGGCGCCGGTGTACCCGATCCCCTGGAACCACAGCTGGTCGTCCACCGGGAACGCCCGGTGCGCTTTGACCGCCCCCAGCGCCTGCCAGCCCGGGCTCTCCAGTGCGGCGTCGGTGCCGGCCAGGGCCGGGTCGCCGGAGGTGGCGTACAGCAGCAGGTCGCCGTCCGCCTTCGCGATCTGGTCCAGTGGGATCTCGACGTCGGACTGGTCGATGTTCTGTGCGTCCGGCCGCCCCACCTGGGCGTCCGACAGCACGATCCCGGGGAAGCTCTGCTTCCCGAACAGCCGGATCCCGCCGCCCTCCACGAACCGCACCAGGCTCACCTTCCGGCCGGACGTTTTCGCCGCCGACAGGGCCTGCACCACCTGGTTGGCGTGCCGCTGGTACGAGGAGACGAAGGCCGCCGCCGCGGCCTCCCGGCTCAACGCCTGGGCGTGCACCTGGAAGTCGGCCTTCCATGGCGCGCCGGTGGTCTGGGTGAGTACGGTCGGCGCGATCTCCCGCAGTTGGTCGTAGCGGTCGCCGTCGCGCGCCTGGTTGGAGAGGATCAGGTCCGGCCGCAGCGCCCGGATCGCGACCAGGTCCGGGGCGCCGGCCAGGCCGACCCGGTGGATCCCGGCGACCCGGGAGGCCGGCCAGTAGCTCGGGAACCGGATGTCGGCGGCCGGCAGCGCGGCGCCGACCGGGGTGATGCCGAGGGTCAGTGCCGAGTCCAGCACGTCCGTGTCGAGGACGACCACCCGCAGCGGCTCGCCCGGCACCAGCACCGGCCCGGTGGCCGCGTCCACCGTGACCGGTGGTACCGGGGTGGGCGAGGCGGCCGCGCCCAGGCCGTCGGCGGTCGGCGGCGCCGGCCGCCGGGTGGTGCAGGCCGCGAGCGCGGCCCCGCCGAGACCGGCGAGGAACGAACGGCGGGCGATCCGGTGCATCGGCGGTCCTCAGGCGGTGAGGCTTCGGGGGCGCGCCGATTATGTCCGGTTTGGTGTGGAATTGCCGTCAGGCGTCCACGGCCGCCGCCCACGGGGCCCCCGGAACGACCAACGGCGTGCCCGTCACCGGGTCCGGCACCACCACCGACTCCAGCCCGAACACCTCCCGCACCAGCTCCGCCGTCACCACCTCGGTCGGCGCGCCCTGCGCCACCACCCGGCCGTCCCGCATCGCCACCAGGTGGTCCGCGTACCGGGCCGCCTGGTTGAGGTCGTGCAGCACCGCCACCACCGTGCGGCCGCGCTCGACGTTCAGCCGGCGGACCAGGTCCAGCACCTCCACCTGGTGCGCGATGTCCAGGTAGGTGGTCGGCTCGTCCAGCAGCAGGATGTCCGTGCCCTGCGCCAGCGCCATCGCGATCCACGCCCGCTGCCGCTGGCCGCCGGACAGCTCGTCCATGCTGCGCTCGGCCAGCTCCGCCGTGGACGTCCGCTCCAGGGCCTCCGTCACCGCCGCCTCGTCCTCCGGCGACCACTGCTGCCACCAGCTCTGGTGCGGCTGGCGGCCCCGCGAGACCAGGTCCGCCACCGAGATGCCCTCCGGCGCCGTCGGCGACTGCGGCAGCAGCCCCAGCCGCTGGGCGATCCGCTTCGTCGGGATCCGCGCCAGTTCCTCGCCGTCCAGCAGCACCGCGCCCCGGACCGGCTTCAGCAGGCGCCCCAGGGCCCGCAGCAGCGTCGACTTGCCGCAGGCGTTCGGGCCGACGATCACCGTCACCCGCCCGTCCGGGATGCCGACGTCCAGGCCCTCGACGACCGTGCGCGCCTCGTAGGCCAGGGTGAGGCCCCGGGCCTCCAGTCGGTGAGCGGACATCAGGAACCTCCACGACGGATGGGGGTACCCCCGAACGGAGTTCGGGGGAGGATCAGCAGCCACATCAAGTACGGCGCGCCGACCATGCCGGTCACCACGCCCACCGGCAGCTCGGTCGGCGCCATCAGCCGCCGGGCGATCAGATCGGCCAGCACGACCACCAGCGCGCCCGTCAGCGCCGAGCAGAACAGCGGGACCTGCGCGGACCGGACCAGCCGCAGCGCGATCTGCGGCGCCATCAGCGCCACGAAGTCCACCGGCCCGGCGGCGCCCGCCGCGCACGAGGCCAGCACGATGCCCAGCAGCGCCATGCCGAGGCGGATCCGGTCCAGCCGCAGGCCCAGACCGACGGCCGTCGCGTCGTCGAAGGAGATCGAGCGCTGAGCCCGCGCCGCCCACAGGACGACGGGCACGGCGGCGAGCAGCACCCAGGCCAGCCAGCCGGCCTGGTCGTAGTCGGCGCCGTTCAGGCTGCCCGTCATCCAGACCTTCGCGGCCTGCGCCTGGAAGCCGTCGCCCTTGGTCAGGAACACGGAGGTCAGCGAGGACAGGGCCACGCTGATCCCGATCCCGATCAGCACGAAGCGCTGCGCGTGCAGGCCGCGCCGCCATGCCAGCGCGTACACCAGCAGCCCGGCCACCAGCCCGCCCGCGACCGCCGCGTACGGGGCCTGACCGGTCGAGCCGACCACGCCGTACGCCATCAGCCCGACGACGGTGGCGGTCGCGCCCCAGGTCACGCCCACCACGTCGGGGCTGGCCAGCGGATTGCGGGCGACGGTCTGGATCAGTGCCCCGGCCAGCCCCAGCGCCGTGCCGACCAGCAGGCCCACGACCACCCGGGGCAGCCGGAACTCGCCGACCACCAGCTCGTGCGGGCTCGGCTGCCCGAGCACCACCTTCACCACCTCGACCGGCGACACGGCCGACTCGCCCAGGCAGAGCGAGGCGACGACCGTCCCGGCCAGCGCGACCAGCAGGCCCAGCGCCATCACCGCCGACCGGCGGTGCAGCAGCACGGACGCCCGCCCGGCCCGCAGCACGGCGTACCCACGCGGGGAGGCGGCGCCGCGCCCGACGGTTCGCCCGCCCTGCGCGCTCATGACGCGACCACCTTCCGGCGGCGCACCAGCGCGACCAGGACGGGGACGCCGACGAGCGCCGTCATCACGCCCGCCGGGACCTCCGACGGCGGGAAGAGGACCCGCCCCAGGGTGTCGGCGAGCAGCAGCAGGGCCGGGCCGAGGACGGCGGAGAAGGCGAGCACCCAGCGGTGGTCCGCGCCGGCGACGGCCCGCGCCGCATGCGGGACGGCGAGGCCGACGAAGGCGATCGGCCCGGCGGCCGCGACGGCCGAGCCGGTCAGCACCGTCGCGCCGAGCGCGCCGACCGCCCGGACCAGGCCGGTCTTGGCGCCGAGGCCCTTGGCGGTGTCCTCGCCGAGCGCGAGCGCGTCCAGGCCGCGGGCCACCGCGACCACCAGCACCGTGCCGACGGCGAGGAACGGCAGCAGCTGCCAGGCCACGTCCGAGGTCCGCCCGGAGAGCGAGCCGACGTGCCAGAAGCGGAACTGGTCCATGGTGGCCGCGTCGGTCGTCAGCACCATGGTGTTGAGCGAGGCGATGAACGCGGACATCGCCGAGCCGGCCAGCGCCAGCTTGATCGGCGTGGCCCCGCCCCGGCCGCGCCCGGCCAGGCCGTACACGAGCACGGTGGCGATCACGGCCCCCGCGAAGCCGAACCAGACGTAGCCGGTGAGGGTGGAGACGCCGAAGCCGGAGATGGCGAGGACCACGCCGGCCGCCGCGCCCTGGGAGACGCCGAGGATGCCGGGGTCGGCGATCGGGTTGCGGGTGAGGCCCTGCATGACGGCCCCGGCGAGGCCGAGCGCCGCGCCGACGGCGAGCCCGACGACGGTGCGCGGCACCCGCAGCTCGCGGACGACGACGGCGTTGGCCGTGTCGCCGCCGTGCAGCAGGGCGTCGAGGGTGTCGCCGAAGGGGATGGTGCGGCTGCCGACTGCCAGGCTCAGCAGTACCGCGGCGGCCAGGACGGCCAGCGCGGCGGCGAGCCACAGTATTCGGCGGCGCGCTGTCCGTCGCGCGCCGGGTGGCGCGGTGGTGTCGGTCATGGGCCCTCTCCACAGACAACTCAGGTAAACCTAAGTTCCCGTCGGAAGCCGGGGCAAATTGCCCCGGCCCCCCGAACCGCCCGTTGGATAGCCTGGCGGCATGCCCGAGACCCGCACCGCCCCGCTCACCGTCGGCTTCGACCTCGACATGACGCTGCTGGACACCCGGCCGGGGATCCACGCCACCTACCTGGCGCTCGCGGCCGAGACCGGCGCCCGCATCGACGCCGATCTGGTGGTCACCCGGCTCGGCCCGCCGCTGCTGGACGAGATCCGCAACTGGTTCCCGGAGGACGAGGTGGAGCGCGCCGCGACCCGCTACCGCGAGCTCTACCGCGACCTCGCCTTCGCCCCGACCGTCGCCCTCCCCGGCGCGCACGCCGCCGTCGAGGCGGTCCGCGACCACGGCGGCCGGGTCGCGGTGATCACCGGCAAGTACGAGCCGAACGCCCGCCTGCACCTGGAGCACGCCGGGCTGCACGCGGACGCGCTGGTCGGCGACCTCTGGGCGGAGACCAAGGGCGAGGCGCTGCGCGAGTACGGCGCGAGCGTCTACGTCGGCGACCACCTCGGCGACATCCGGGGCGCCCGGCACGCGGACGCCGTCGCGGTGTGCGTGGCCACCGGCCCGTACAGCGCGGACGAACTGCGCGCGGCCGGGGCGGACGTGGTGCTGGCGGACCTCACCGGGTTCCCGGCCTGGCTCGACGCCCACCTGGCCGGCTGAGCCGCGGCCCCGGGGCACGCCCTGGGGCCGGGTCCCGGGGCCGCGTTCTAGGACGCGGCCGCGGACTCCACCCGGCGGCGCTGGGCCCGCGCGTTCAGGAACAGCCCGGTCAGCGCGGCCAGGAAGCCCGCCGGCATCAGCATGCTCAGCCAGTACGCGGCCGTCGGCAGCGGCGTCAGGTGCAGGAACAGCGGGACGAAGGTGACCAGGGTGGCGAGCGCGCCCAGACCGAAGACGATTGTCCCGGCCTTGACGTACACGTCGCCGGGGTCGGCGCTCTGGCTGCTCACGTCTGCTCGCTCCTCGGGGCTGGTCGGGCGGTCGGTCCAGTCTGGCAGAGCGGCCGCCGGCCCCCGCCACCGGAGCGGTCCGGTCACGTTGCGCAGTTTCTCGGAAGCTGAACGTTTTGATCCCTGCTGGGCGGGGGTATGCAGGGGGTGCCGAGGGGTGCGACACGTGCGCCCCGTTTCCTCAGACCCGGGGGTGTGAGCCGATGGACCGTGCTGAGCCGCGCCCCGGCTGTGCCAGTACCGGGTCGCCCGTGATCGCGAGAACGCCGCGCCCGTACCGCCCCCAACGGGCCTTGGAACGCGGATCTTTCGCGGAACGCGGATGAGGCAGTGACGGACCGTTAGTCTGCTCCTGACAGCGTGCTGACCATGAGCGCCCGCGGGCGCCGAGCCGAGGTCGGCTGCCTTCCCCACCACCCAGTGATCCCCGGCCAGGGCCGGGATCCCTCACACCCATTCGAGGACTGTCGAGATGCCCACCGGCCAGGTCAAGTGGTTCAACGAGACGAAGGGCTTCGGCTTCCTGTCACGCGACGACGGCGGCGACGTCTTCGTCCACACCAAGGCGCTGCCCGCCGGTGTCACCGTGCTGAAGCCGGGCCAGCGGGTCGAGTTCGGCGTGGTCGCCGGCCACCGCGGCGACCAGGCGATGGCCGTGCAACTGCTGGACGCACTGCCGTCGGTGGCCGCCGCCCAGCGCAAGAGCGCCGACGACATGGCGCCGATCGTCCAGGACCTGATCACCACGCTGGACGCGGTGCTGCCGGGCCTCCAGCACGGTCGCTACCCGGCCAAGGCGACCGGCCAGAAGCTGGCCGGCCTGCTGCGCGCGGTGGCCGACCAGTTCGACGTCTGACCGAGGGGGATCAGAGCGCCAGCGCACCCGGGTCGAGCGGGGGCACCAGCCCCTCCGCGGCGGCCCGGGTGAGCAGCGCGCGGACGGCCGCATAGCCCTCCTCGCCGAGGTCCGCGGTGAACTCGTTCACGTACAGGGCGATGTGCTGGTCGGCGACGGCCGGGTCCATCTCCTGGGCGTGCGCCAGCACGTACTCCCGGCTGGCGCCCGGGTCCGCCCAGGCCTGCCGGACGGAGGCGCGGACGGCGTCGGTGAGCGCGCGCAGCCGTTCGGCGCCGAGCGAGCGCCGGGCGACGATCGCGCCGAGCGGGATCGGCAGGCCGGTCTCCTGCTCCCAGGCCTCGCCCATGTCGGCCAGGCTGTGCAGGCCGTACTGCCGGTACGTGAACCGGGCCTCGTGGATCACCAGGCCGGCGTCCACCCGGCCGTCCCGGACGGCGGGCATGATCTCGTGGAACGGCAGGACGACGATCTCGCCGAAGCCGCCCGGCACCGCCTTCGCGGCCCAGAGCCGGAACAGCAGGTAGGCGGTGGAGCGCTCGGACGGCACCGCCACCGTCTTCCCGGTGAGGTCCGCGGGGGCGTCCGTGCCCGGCCGGGTGAGCACCAGCGGGCCGCAGCCGCGCCCGAGCGCGCCGCCGCAGGGCAGCAGGGTGTACTCGTCCAGGACCCAGGGCAGCGCGCCGTAGCTGATCTTCAGGACGTCCAGTTCGCCGCGCTCGGCCAGGCCGTTGGTGACGTCGATGTCCGCGAAGGTCACCTCGGGGGCGTCCGCCCCGGGCACCAGGCCGTGCGCCCAGGCGTGGAAGACGAAGGTGTCGTTCGGGCAGGGCGAGTACGCGATGCTCAGCCGTTCAGCCACGGCCGGCCTCCTCGATCAGTTCGTGGACGGGCAGCGCGGCGAAGGCCCGCTCCAGGGCGGCCAGCGCCTCGCCGATCCGCCAGGCGGCCCGGTCGCGCGGGCCGACCGGGTTGGAGACGGTCCGTAGTTCGAGCACCGGCACGCCGTACCGGGCGGCGGCCTCGGCCACGCCGAAGCCCTCCATCGCCTCGGCCAGGGCGCCCGGGTGGCGGGCGGCCAGTGCGGCGGCCCGTTCGGCGCTGCCGGTGACGGTGGAGACGGTCAGCACCGGGCCGGTGGCGGCGCCCAGGGCCCGGGCGGCCAGCGCGACGGCGGCCGGGGGAGGGGTGTGCCGGACGGTGCCGAAGCCCAGTTCGGTGACGTCGGCGAAGCCCTCGGGGGTCTCGGCGCCGAGGTCGGCGGTGACGATCGCGTCGGCCAGCACGGTGGTGCCGACCGGGGCGTGCGGGGCGAACCCGCCGGCGATCCCGGCCGAGACGACCAGGCCGTAGCGGCCCCCCGAGGCCGGCTGCGCGCCCAGCGCGGCGGAGGCGGCGGCCGCGGCGGCCGCCGGGCCGACCCCGCCCGCCAGGACGTCCACCGGGGCGCCCGCGGCCCGGTGCAGCGCACCGCCGGGCAGCGGCAGCACGGTGACCGGGCCGGGCAGGCCGCGCAGGACGGCCTCGGCCTCGGCGGGCACCGCGACGACGACGAGCAGTCGGGCCCGGTCGGGGCCCGACTGCTCGCTGCGCTCGTCCGCGACGGCGTGTGCGGTCATCGCGGGAACGTCAGCTGTCCTGGGTGTTCAGCTGGAAGTACCAGACGGCGACCGGGTTGTCCGAGTTCTTGTCGCCCTCGACCACGGTGACCAGGGTCTTGCCGGAGGCGTTCAGCACCTGGCTCGCCGGCTGGGAGCCGGAGAAGGTCGGGCCCTTGGCGTAGGAGAACAGGCTGAAGCGCCCGCCCTGGCCCTGCGAGCCGCCGTTGGTGAAGGCCCACCAGCCCTTGTCGGCCACGTTCGGGGAGACGCCGACGCCGACCCGGTCGCTCACCACGACGTCGGAGGTCGGGAGGGTGCCCTCCGCGAGGGCCTGGGTGGCCTTCTGCTGGCACTCCTGCTGCAGGTCCTCCGTGATCGGGCTGCCGCCGTTGAAGCACAGCGGGTCCGCGACGATCGAGGAGTTGCCGACCGTGAGGGTCGCGCGGTGGGAGCTGTGCTCGGTCTGGCCGCTCGCGATGGCGACGGACGTGCCGACCGTGGCAGCACCGACCACGACGACGGCGCCGAGGGCGGCGATGGCACGGGTATTGAGGCTCATGCGTCAGAATCTACCGGGCTTCGCCGATCACGCTACGCGGGGGTCGGCCACCGCGTGTTGCCCGTGGCCGGTTCAGGCCACCCTGGGCGCCGCCGGGCGCCGCCGCAGGCCCACCCGGAACAGCGTGCGGACCGTCCACAGCAGCATCAGGCCCACCACCCCGGCGGCCACCGACAGACCCAGCACGCCGTTCAGCGGCAGCAGGATGCCGACCGCGCCGCCGGCCACCCAGGACAGCTGGAGCAGCGTCTCCGACCGCGCGAACGCCGAGGTCCGCACCGCCTCCGGGACGTCCCGCTGGATCAGCGCGTCCAGCGACAGCTTGCCCAGCGAGGCCGCAACCCCGGCCACGCCGGCGACCAGGACCACCGTCACCACGCCGTACCAGAGCGCGGCCGCAGCCGTCGCGCCGGTCGCCAGCAGCAGCATCGCGGTGACCGTCGCCTCCGGGCCCCGGGTGCGCAGCCAGGAGCCCAGCACCGAACCCAGCGCGTTGCCCGTCCCCGCCGCCAGCGCCACCAGGCCCAGTGCCAGCGTCGGCCGCAGGCCCCCGATCGGCTCGTCGCGCAGCAGGAACGCCAGGAACATCACCAGGAAGCCGACCAGCCAGCGCAGCGCCGACATCGCCCGCAGCGCCAGGATCACCGACGGGCCGACGGTGCGCAGCGAGGCCTTCGGGGCCCTGGCGTCCTCCGGCGCCCGCTCGCCGTGCATCTCGGCGTGCAGCAGTGCGCGCTGTTCGCCCTTGGCGGAGTCCACCGCGTGCGGCAGGTGGAAGGCCATCAGGGTGCCGATCACGAAGACCAGGAACGCGCCGCGCAGCGGCCAGCCCGGCCCGATCAGGTGCAGCAGACCGCCCACCCCGGCCGCCACCCCGGTGGCCAGCAGCCCGGCCAGGGTGACCCGGGAGTTCGCCTTCACCAGCGACAGCCGGCTCGGCAGCAGCCGCGGCACCACCACGCTGCGCACCACCCCGTACGCCTTGGACGCCACCAGCACGCCCAGCGCCTCCGGGTACAGTGCCAGACCGCCGCCGGTGATCACCCCGGCCATCGTCCAGGCCAGCACCGCCCGGGCCAGCATCGACATCGCCATCGCCGCCCGGCGGCCGTGCGGCAGCCGGTCCAGCAGCGGGCCGATCACCGGGGCCAGCAGGGCGAACGGGGCCATCGTGATCAGCAGGTACAGCGACACTCGGCCGCGGGCCTCGCCGGTGGGCACGGAGAAGAAGATGGTCGAGGCCAGCGCGACGGTGATCAGCATGTCGCCGAAGGAGTTCAGCGCGTGCAGTTCGATCAGTTTCGCCAGGCCGGACTCGCCCGCGCCCTCCGCGGAGGTGGCCTTGCGGATCCGGCGGCCGGTGCCGTGCACCACCCGGCCGGTGCGGGCGCCGGCGGCGGAGGCGGTCCGGACCAGGAGGTTGCGGCTCGGCTCGGGGTCCTCCTCGCCAGGGCCCCCGTCCAGGACGGTGAGCTGCCGGGCGTGGACGGCCGGGTCCGCGCCGGTGCCGGCCACGGTGGCGGTCGCGGCGCCGGTCTTGACGAGGCTCACGGGGGCGGCGGGCGACTCGAAATCGCCCCCCGGCTGCGGTTCGCCCGCAGCGGGGGCCGGAGACTGCTGTCGCGGCACGGCGTCCGCCTGGTCGGGGCTGCCGGCCTGCGAGGCGTGCAGTGCGTGCTGCGACGGGTCCTCGTCCGCCACATGCCCATCCTGCCCCAGAATCGCCGCAGTGACGCGGGAATCCACCCCCCTCGGCGCGGCCCCGGAACGGCCGCCACCGCCCCGGACTGTGCTGGGGCGCCGACCGGCGGGTAGCCTGCCCAAGGGCCGCGCGCCGAGCGCCGGGGCGCCGGCAGGCCCGGACGAGCGGCGCGGCCGGTATCCGCGGCGGCCCCTGGTCGCGCAGAATGGACAAGGGACTATCGAGCCGCGACGGAACAGGCAACACGCCGTGGGCGACAGAAGAACTGGGAGAGAATCGACGCCGTGAGTGCTGCGATGCGAAGCCGTACCCCCGATCGGCTCTGTGCCGAGGCCGTCGAACTCGCCCGGAAGGCGGCCGAGGAGGCCGTCGGCCCGGAGACCGTCGGACCACATCTCGGCGCCCAGGCGGACGCCGACCGCGTCGTCACCCACACCTTCGAGTGCCTGGACGCCGCCTACCGTGGCTGGCATTGGGCGGTCACCGTCGCCCGCGCCCCGCGGGCGAAGAACGTCACCCTCGACGAGGTCGTCCTGCTGCCCGGCGCCGACGCCGTCCTCGCCCCCCAGTGGGTGCCGTGGAGCGAGCGGCTGCGCCCCGGTGACATGGGCCCGGGCGACCTGCTGCCCACCGACGCCGACGACGCGCGCCTGGAGCCCGGCTGGAGCGGCGAGGACGAGCCCGCCCCGAACTCCGCGGTCGCCCTCGCGGCCGAGGAGGACGTGGTCATCACCGACCCGGGCATCCAGCCCGCCCCGGCCCGGGCCCGGATCAACGCCGTCGCCGAGGAGCTCGGCATGGGCCGCAGCCGGGTGCTCTCCCGGCTCGGCCTGCACCTGGCCGCCGACCGCTGGGAGAAGGCGCACGGCTCGCAGACGCCGATGGCGCAGGCCGCGCCCGCCGCGTGCGGCAGCTGCGGCTTCCTGATCCCGATCGGCGGCTCGCTCGGACAGGCCTTCGGCGTGTGCGGCAACGAGTTCGGGCCGGCGGACGGGCAGATCGTCTCCTTCGCGTACGGCTGCGGCGGGCACTCCGAGGCGGCCGTCATCCCGGCCCCGCCGGCGCCGTCCGAGCTGATCCTGGACGAGCTGGTGGTCGAGCCGATGCAGCTGCACCCGGACCGCACCTCCGGCTCGGTCGAGCCGGACACCCCGGCGGAGGAGCTCGGGCACTCCTGACGAAGTGTGTTGCGGCCCGCTCCACCGAACCGGTGGGGCGGGCCGTGGCGTTCGTGCGGGTGGGGGCCCTGCGGGCGCCCGGCGGCGGGGGCGCGGTCCGGAGCAGCGGCCGGGGCGGGGGAGAATGCCCCCCGTACGAAGTACAGGGCGGCGGAAGGCGGCAGGTCCAGTGGAACCTCGGATCATCGGCAGCAGCACGGACGAGCACCTCGCGGACCCCTTCGGGAGCGCCGCGCTGCGCCGGCGGGTGCTGGACGCCTGGGCCGCCTCGCCGGCCCGGTTCCGGGAGGACGCCAACGCCGAGGAGGAACTCGCGCTCGGCGGCTACCGCGACCGCCTGGTCGTCGAGTTGGCGCAGAACGCGGCCGACGCCGCGGTCCGGGCCGGGCACGGTCCCGGCCGGCTGCGGCTCACCCTCGCCGACGGCGTGCTCGCCGCCGCCAACACCGGGGCCCCGCTGGACGCGGCCGCCGTCGAGTCGCTGTCCACCCTGCGCGCCTCCTCCAAGCGCGGTGAGACGCCCGCCGTCGGCCGGTTCGGCGTCGGCTTCGCCGCCGTGCTCGCCGTCACCGACGAGCCCGCCGTGCTCGGCGCCGCCGGCGGGGTGCGCTGGTCGCTCGGCGAGGCCCGCTCGCTGGCCCAGGCGCAGCCCGCGCTGGCCGAGGAACTGCGCCGCCGGGACGGCCACGTGCCGCTGCTGCGGCTGCCGTTCGCCGCCGAGGGCCCGGCCCCCGAGGGCTACGACACGGTGGTCGTGCTGCCGCTGCGGGACGCCGCCGCCGAGGACCTGACCCGCCGTCTGCTCGCCGGCATCGACGACGCGCTGCTGCTCACCCTGCCCGGCCTCGCCGAGGTCGTGGTGGAGACCCCGGAGGGCACCCGGACGCTCACCCGCGCCGCCGCCGAGCCCCGCCCGGACGGCGTCACCGAGGTCACCGTCACCGACGACGCGGACGGCCGGCCGCGGCGGACCCGCTGGCAGACCGCCGGCGCCACCGGCACCCTGGCCGCCGAGCTGCTCGCCGACCGCCCCACCGAGGAGCGCGCCCGCCCGTACTGGACGGTCACCTGGGCCGTCCCGGTCGCCGCCGACGGCACCCCGCAGGCGCCCGGCATCGCGCCGGTGCTGCACGCGCCCACCCCCAGCGACGAGCCGATCGGCCTGCCCGCGCTGCTCATCGCCTCCTACCCGCTGGACTCCACCCGCCGGCACGTCGCCCCCGGCGCGCTCGCCGACTTCCTCACCGAGCGCGCCGCCGACAGCTACGCCGACCTGCTGCGCGCCCGCGGCGCCGACCTCGGCTCGCTCGGTCTCGTCCCCGGCCCGCTCGGCCAGGGCGCGCTCGACAACGCGCTCCGCGCGGCCGTCCTCTCCCGGCTGCCCGGCACGCCGTTCCTGCCGCACCCGGCGCCGGTCGAGGCGGGCACGCCCGCGCTGCGCCCCCGGGACGCCACCCTGCTGGAGGGGGCGGACGGCTCGGTGGTCGAGGCGCTGGCGCCGATCTTCCCCGGGCTGTTGCCGGCCGGGCTGGAGCGCCGCACCGAGCTGCGGGTGCTGAACGTGCGCCGGGTGCCGCTGGCCGACGTGGTCGACCAGCTCGGCGGCCTGGACCGCGAGCCCGCCTGGTGGCGCAACCTGTACGCGGCGCTCGGCGCCGCCGACCCGGAGGCGCTCGGCGCGCTGCCCGTCCCGCTCGCCGACGGCCGGACCATCACCGGGCCCCGGCGCGTCCTGCTGCCCTCCGAGGACGCCGACTGGGCGGCCTTCCCCGGCTACCCCGAGTCGCTGGCCGACGCGCTCGCCGCCCTCGACCTGCGGCTCGCCCACCCCGAGGCGGCCCACCCGCTGCTCGCCAAGCTCGGCGCCGGCACCGCCACCCCGGCCGGGGTGCTCGACACCCCCGAGGTGCGGGCCGCCGTCGCCCGCTCCTACCAGGTGGCCGAGGACGACGTCGAGGCCGCGCTCGAACTGGCGGACGCCGTCCTGGCGTTGGTCAAGGTCGCCGGCCCGGCCGCCGGCGAGCACCGCTGGCTGGCCCGGCTGGCCCTGCTCGACGACGAGGGCGAGCCCGCCCGCGCCGGTGAACTCGTTCTGCCCGGCAGCCCGTTCGCGGCCCTCGCCCGCGAGGAGGACGCCGGCTGGGTGGACGACGAGCTGCTGGAGCGCTGGGGCCCGGAGGTGCTCACCGCCGTCGGCGTGCTCGCCGACTTCGTCCTCGTCCGCGCCGAGGACGTGGTGCTCGACCCGGACGACCTGGAACGGCTCGACCCCACCGCGCCCGCCGACCGCGCGGCCGGCGGCCACCCCACCGGGCTGCTCGACGAGGCGCCCGACGGCCTCGCCGACTGGGCCGAGGACGCCCTCGAAGCCCTGCAGGCCGACGACGTCGCGGGCGTCCCGCCGGTGGCCGCCGAACTGCTGGCCGTCCGCGACCTCGACCTGGTCGACGACGACGCCTGGCCCGAGGCGCTCGCCGCGCTCTCCCGCCCGCCGTACCGGGACGCCGTCGTCAACCCCGTCCGCACCCTGCTGCCGGACGGCTCCTACACCGACCTGCCGCCGTACACCGCCTGGTGGCTGCGCGACCACCCGGTGCTGGACGGCCGCGAGCCCGCCGGACTGCGCGCCGCCGGTGCCGACCCGCTGCTGCGCGGCCTCTACGACGAGGCCCGGACGACCCTGGACGAGCAGTTCCTGCACGCGCTCGGGGTGCGCACCACGCTGGCCGCGCTGCTCGCCGAACCGCACGGCCCGGACGAGGTGCTGGACCGGCTCACCGATCCGGCCTCCGACCTCGGCCACCGCCAACTGCACGGCCTGCACAGCGCGTTGGCCCGGGTCGAGATCGAGCGGATCGAACCGGTCGACGTGGTGCGGGCGCTGCCGCCGCTCGACCCGGACACCGGCCGCCGGCCGGCCCACACGGTGGTCGTCGACTCCTCCAGGGCGGTCGTCGCCGACGCACCCGACCTCGTCCAGCTCCTGCACCCGTACCCGCTGGTGCCGGTCGCCCCGGCGCTCGCCGCCGACCTCGCCGAGCGGCTGCACGTCTCGCTCGCCAGCGAGGTGGCGGGCGGGCGGGTGCTCTCCGAGGGCGTGCTGCACCGGGTCCCCGCCGTGGTGCGGGAGCTGCTGCCCGGCTGCCCGGTCGCCTACGAGGAGCACGAGGAGCTGCTGGTGGTCGGCCCGGACGGCGACGACGCCGCCGTGGACTGGCGTTGGGACGTCGAGGCGGACGCCCCGGAGGCGCCCTACGACCCGGACGCGGCCGAGGCCGCCGACGAGGACGACGAGTTCGAGCTCCCGCCGGTGCCCGGACTGCTGCACGCGGCCACCCCGGAGGGCCTGGCGGCCGGGCTCGCCTGGTCGGTCGGGCAGTGGCACCGGCGGTTCGAGGTGCTGGCCGTGCTCACCGATCCGGACCGGGCGTACGAGCTGTCCGCGGCGCGGGACTTCGAGGGCTGAGCGCTCAGCGGGCCCGCCCACGGCGCTTGAGCCGCAGGTAGACGACGGTGGTGGTGGCCAGCCAGACGGCCGCCACCAGGGCCTTCACGGCCGTCGGCACCCACGGCAGCGCCGGGGCGGTCACCTCGCCGGCGTTCGTCAGCCAGCGGCCGCCCACCAGGGCCAGGACCGTCAGTCCGGCGGCCAGCAGGCCGGCCAGGAAGGCGGTGAACGCCTCCACCTGTCCGGTCTCGCGCTCGGTTTCCCCACCCGTGTGGGCCATGTCGGCACCCCCGTTCCTGCTGGCCATCATGCAGGCCGGGAGGGCGGACCGCCAGAGGTGTCTGCGGCCGGGGCACCGCCCCCGGTCAGGAGTCGACGCGGCGCTTCATGAAGCGCCAGGCGATCTCCAGGGCCAGGCCGCAGACCACCGCGATGCCGACGCCGACCAGGGGGTCGCGGGTGCCGACCAGCGAGAGCTGGAAGAACTCCGCCAGCCAGGGCACCAGCAGGACCAGGGCGAAGGCGCCGCCCATGGTGCCGATCAGCAGCAGGCGCCACCAGTTGTAGGGGCGGGCGACGATGGCGAGCACCCAGATGGCGATCAGGAAGAGCGTCAGGGTGGCCACGCTGGTGTCGGCCTTGAGGTCGGTCGCGTGGTCGGAGCGGGCCAGCGCGTAGGCGACGAAGGTGCCGGTGC
Organism: Kitasatospora sp. NPDC056731; assembly: GCF_040687675.1. Lineage (NCBI taxonomy): Bacteria > Bacillati > Actinomycetota > Actinomycetes > Kitasatosporales > Streptomycetaceae > Kitasatospora > Kitasatospora sp. NPDC056731. The sequence continues at coordinate 9,287 of NZ_JBFBNR010000051.1, read as the reverse complement.
CGGCGATGACGCCGCCCGGCACGGCGAGCCGCAGGACGCGCTTCACGAAGCCGGTGCGGGCCCGCTCGTTGTTGGGGGCGAGGGCGAGGAAGAAGGCCGGGATGCCGATGGTGAGGGTGGAGAGCACGGTGGAGTGCCGGGGCAGGAACGGGTACGGCGAGTGGGTGAAGATCACCAGCAGGGCCAGCAGGACCGAGTAGACCGTCTTCACCAGGAACAGGCCCGCGACCCGCTCGATGTTGCCGATCACCCGGCGGCCCTCGGCGACCACCGAGGGCAGGGTGGCGAAGGAGTCGTTGAGCAGCACGATCTGGGCGACCGCCTTGGTGGCGTCGCTGCCGGTGCCCATCGCCACGCCGATGTCGGCGTCCTTGAGCGCGAGCACGTCGTTGACGCCGTCGCCGGTCATCGCCACGGTGTGTCCGCGGGACTGCAGGGCGGCGACCAGCTGGCGCTTCTGCTGCGGGGTGACCCGGCCGAAGACGGTGGTCCGTTCGGCCGTGTCGGCGAGGGCGTCCGGTTCGGCGGGCAGCGTCCGGGCGTCCAGCGGGTGGTCGGCGCCGGGCAGACCGAGATGACTGGCGACCGCGCCGACCGAGACCGCGGCGTCGCCGGAGATGACCTTGGCCTGCACCTGCTGGCCCTCGAAGTAGCGCAGGGTGGCGGCGGCGTCGTGGCGCAGCCGCTGCTGGAGCACCACCAGGGCGAGCGGGGCGAGCCCGTCGGCCGGGTCGGGGGAGTCCAGCGGGGTGGGGGTGCGGCCGAGCAGCAGCACCCGCAGGCCCTTGGCGCCCAGCTCGTCGACCTCGGTGAGCGCCGGGTGCCCGGCGGGCAGCAGCACGTCGGGGGCGCCGAGCAGCCAGCTGGCCTCGCCGCCCTGCGGCTCCAGCAGCTGCACGCCGCTCCACTTGCGGGCGGAGGAGAACGGCATCGCCTCGATCACCCGCCAGCCGTCGGCGGCCGGGGAGCCGCCGGCCCCCGGGGCGCCGCCGTCGCCGCGCCCGTAGGCGTCGATGACCGCCTGCATGGAGGGGTTGGGGCGGGCGTCGGCGCCGGCCATCACGCCGAGCGCGTGCTTGATGGTGTCCGGGTCGGGGTCGCCGGGCTCGCCGTCGGAGAGGACCCGCAGGTCGACGACGTCCATGCCGCCCTCGGTGAGGGTGCCGGTCTTGTCCAGGCAGACGGTGTCGACCCGGGCCAGGCCCTCGATCGCCGGGAGCTCCTGGACCAGGCACTGCTTGCGGCCCAGCCGGATCACGCCGATCGCGAAGGCGACCGAGGTCAGCAGGACCAGTCCCTCGGGGACCATCGGTACGATCCCGGCCACCATCCGGCGCACGGCCTCGCGCCAGTCGCGGCCCTCGACGGCCAGCTGGCTGATGATCAGGCCGATGGCGGTGGGGATCAGCAGGTAGGTGATGAAGCGCAGGATGCTGTTGATGCCGCTGCGCAGCTCCGACTTCACCAGGGTGAACCGGCTGGCCTCCTCGGCGAGCTGCGCCGCGTACGCCTCGCGGCCGACCCTGGTGGCGGTGAATGCGCCCGCGCCGGCCACCACGAAGCTGCCGGACATGACCTGGTCGCCGGGCTGCTTGAGGACGGGGTCGGGCTCGCCGGTGAGCAGCGACTCGTCGATCTCCAGGCCGTCCGCCTCGGTGACCTCGCCGTCGACGATCACCTTGTCGCCGATGCCGAGCAGCACCGTGTCGTCGAGCACGATCTCGGCGACGGAGATCTGTTCGACGGTGCCGTCCCGGCGGACCTCGGGGCGGGCCTCGCCGATCAGGGCCAGGCTGTCCAGGGTCTTCTTGGCGCGCAGCTCCTGGATGATGCCGATCGCCGTGTTGGCGACGATGACCAGGCCGAACAGGCCGTCCTGGAGCGGGCCGACGATCAGGATGATCCCGAACATCACGCCGATGATCGCGTTGAAGCGGGTGAAGACGTTGGCCCGGACGATCTCCTTGGCGGAGCGGCTGGACCGTACGGGGACGTCGTTGACCTGTCCGCGCGCGACGCGTTCGGCCACCTCGGCGGAGGTCAGCCCGCCGCGTCGGCCGGGCAGCAGGCCGAGGGGGTGCGCACCGTCGGGGCGGTCGGCGTCGCCGGGCTGCTCTTCCGCGGGGTGGGCAGGCTGCGTCATGGCACCGACTCTACGGGTGCCTTATGTCCGGTGCGTGCTACTAAAGGACTATTCAGTCCGACTGGGTGGCCGGGTCCTGGCCGTCGTCTCCGGCCGCCCGGTTCGCGGCCTCGGCGGCGCGGTCGCGGGCGATGGCGTCCCGTCGGGCGCGGCAGTACCAGAGGCCGATCAGGCCGAGCAGGCCGCCGGAGAGGCAGATCCACGGCCAGGTGCCGTGGCCGTGGTCGGAGAGGGTGCTCTGGAAGGGGAGCAGGGCCAGAAAGGCGACGAACCACAGCACCGTGCCGCCGCCGACGATGGCGACGTCGTTGGCCTCCAGCGGAGGGGGCGAGGGGTGCAGCGGCGTCTTGGGCATGGGGCCTAGCGTACGGTGCGGCGGCAGACCCGTAGGGGCCCTCTGGTTTCTACGCGCGAAGATAGCGCGTGTGCGATCGGGAAACCATACTGAAAGTTCCCCGCCCGGCCACCGTCGCCCCGGGCGTTCCCCCCCTCCTCAGCTCCCCCACAGAGGACGCACGCATGCCTGTGGTCCAGCCGACCACCGAGTCGCCCGAACCCGCCTCCAGCGCCCCCAAGCCCCCCGCCGGCGCCCTGGACCGCTACTTCCGGATCAGCGAGCGCGGCTCCACCCTGCCGCGCGAGATCCGCGGCGGCGTCGCCACCTTCTTCACCATGGCGTACATCCTGGTGCTCAACCCGATCATCCTGGGCAGCGCCACGGACATGACCGGGGCCCACCTGGACAGCGCCCAGCTGGTCACCGCCACCGCCCTCACCGCGGGTCTCACCACCCTGCTGATGGGCGTGATCGGCAACGTCCCGATCGGCCTGGCCGCCGGCCTCGGCGTCAACACCATCGTGGCGCTCCAGCTCGCCCCCAAGATGACCTGGCCGGACGCCATGGGCATGGTCGTGCTGGCCGGCTTCGCGATCATGCTGCTGGTCGCCACCGGCCTGCGCGAGCGGGTCATGAACGCCGTGCCGCTCGGGCTGCGCAAGGCCATCGCGATCGGTATCGGCCTGTTCATCGCCCTCGTCGGCCTGGTCGACTCCGGCTTCGTCAGCCGCATGCCGGACGCGGCGCACACCACCGTCCCGCTGCAGCTCGGCGGCAGCGGGCACCTGCTCGGCTGGCCGGTGCTGATCTTCGTGTTCGGCCTGCTGCTCACCCTCGTCCTGCTGATCCGCAAGGTGCCCGGCGCCATCCTGATCAGCATCGTGGTCAGCACCGCGCTCGCCGTGGTGATCGACAAGCTCGTCGACGTCCCGGCGCTCAAGTGGGGCCTGACCGTCCCGGCCTGGCCGGGCAACCCGGTCGCCGCCCCGGACTTCGGCCTGGTCGGCAAGGTCAGCCTGTTCGGCGGCTTCGAGAAGGTCGGCGTGCTGACCGGCGTGCTGTTCGTCTTCACCGTGCTGATGTCCTGCTTCTTCGACGCGATGGGCACCATCCTCGGCGTCGCCGACGAGGCCCACCTGCTCGACGAGAACGGCGACCTGCCCGGCATCAACAAGATCCTGATGGTCGACGGCATCGCCACCGCGGCCGGCGGCGCCACCTCCGCCTCCGCGAACACCTGCTTCGTCGAGTCCACCGCCGGTGTCGGCGAGGGCGCCCGGACCGGCTTCGCCTCGATCGTCACCGGCCTGCTCTTCGTGGTCGCGCTCTTCCTCACGCCGCTCGCCACCATGGTCCCGGCCCAGGCCGCGACCCCGGCCCTGGTCACCGTCGGCTTCCTGATCCTGGCGGGCTCGATCAAGGAGATCGACTGGTCGGACCACACCATCGCGATCCCGGCCTTCCTGACGATCGTGATGATGCCGTTCACCTACAGCATCACCAACGGCATCGGCTTCGGCTTCATCGCCTTCTGCGTCCTGCGCCTGGCCGCCGGGCGCGGGCGCAGCGTGCCCGTCCCGCTGTACCTGGTGGCGGGCGTCTTCGCCTTCTACTACCTGATGCCGGCCCTCGGCCTGCTCTGACGCCGTACCGCTGCACCGGCGGCCCCGTCCTCTCCCCCCGGGGAAGGGCGGGGCCGCCGTCGTTGCCCGGGGCCCGGTGGACGCGGAGCCCGTTGCCCTCGGGGCCGGTCGAACGCCGGCCGGGCGGGAAAAATGTCAAAAAGGGGCCTGTGTAGCGAAGTTGACGGAGGGAATACTGCCTGGACGGACACGGGGAGGGGGCTCGACTGATGGTGCAACAGGATCCGCCCGGGGGAGACGAGGCGAAGCTGCTGCCGGAGCTGTTCTGGACGGCGGACAAGGCCTCGCTGGACGGCCAGCGCGAGACGCTGCGCTGGTACCGCGGACTGATCGCCATGCTGGTGATCGCCGCCGTGATCGGCTCGTTCCCCGGGCCGAAGGACCGCGGCTCCTTCGACAGCGTGCCGCTGTACTCGGTGGGCGCCTTCCTGATCGCCGGCTACTTCTGGTCCCGGCTGCGCCGCAGCAACCCGCAGGGGCGCTGGTACGAGGCCCGGGCGGCGGCCGAGTCGGTCAAGACGCTGGCCTGGAAGTACACCGTCCGGGCCCGGCCGTTCGACGGCGAGGCGGAGTCCGCGGACGTGGACCGCGGCTACCTGCTCCAGGTCGAGGACGTGCTGCGGGCCTTCGAGGACCCGGAGATCGTGCCGCCCGGCACCGTCCCCGAGATCACCCCGGAGATGCGGCGGATGCGGGCCGGCAGCCTGACCACCCGCCGCATGCTCTACCTGCGCACCCGGGTCGAGGGCCAGCGCACCTGGTACCGCGCCCGGGCCGAGGCGTGCGAGACGCAGGCGGTGTCCTGGGGGCTCGGCATCGCGGCGCTGATCATCATCGGCGCGGCGGCGGCCGTCGCCCAGGCCACCGGCGCCCTCCAGGTGCACGTCTTCGGCGCCAGCTCGGCCGCGGCCGCCGCCGTCATCGCCTGGACCCAGCTCAAGCAGCTGCGCCCGCTGGCCGCCGCCTACCAGCTGGCCGCGCGCGAACTGGAGAACGTCGGCAACCAGCTCTCCGACCTCGACCTCAAGACGCCGGACGCCGAGGCGCGCTGGGCCCGGATGGCCGCCGAGGCGGAGGACGCGGTGTCCCGCGAGCACACCACCTGGCGGGCCCGCCGGGCGTTTCCGCGGTAGCGGCCGGGGCCGTCGACGCCGGGGAGCGGCCGGGGCCGTCAATGCCGGGGAGCGGCCGGGCCTGTCGATGTCGGCGGGCGGTCGCTGCCGTCAACTCCGGGGAGGGGCTGGGGAGATCCGGCGAAGCGGACGCCACGCCGGGCGCACAGGTGTGCGGAGTGCGTGAGGGTCGGGCGGGAAGGCGTAGAACGTAATCATTACGTGTCCATGCCCTGGTTTCATCGCCTGCGCGCGACCCCAGTCCCTGTCCGGAGGCCCTCTTGCGCATTCTCCTGATCGCCAGCGCGTTCAACAGCCTGACCCAGCGCGTCCACACCGAGCTGCGCGGGCGCGGCCACCAGGTCGCCGTCCAACTCGCCCTCGGCGACGAGGCGATGAGGACGGCGGTGGACCGTACCGACCCCGAACTGATCATCTGTCCGATGCTCACCAAGGCCGTCCCGCAGGACATCTGGTCCACCCGGACCGTCCTGATCGTGCACCCCGGGCCCCAGGGCGACCGCGGCCCCTCCTCGCTCGACTGGGCGATCACCGAGGGGGTGGACCGCTGGGGCGTGACCGTCCTCCAGGCCGTCGAGGAGATGGACGCCGGCGACATCTGGGCGTCCGTCGAGTTCCCCGTCACCGACTGCGGCAAGAGCGAGCTGTACCGGGGCGAGGTCGCCGACGCCGCCGTCGAGGCCGTCCTGCTCGCCGTCCAGCGCTTCGAAGGCGGGCTGTTCACCCCCGAACCGCTCGACTACGACCGGCCGGACGTCCACGGCAGGCTGCGGCCCCTCCTGCGGCAGGACGCGCGCCGGATCGACTGGGCCGCCGACGACACCGCCACCGTGCTGCGCAAGCTCCGCGCCGCCGACTCCCAACCCGGCGTGCTCGACGAGCTGTTCGGGCGCGAGTACTTCCTGCACGGCGGCCACCCCGAGGACGAGCTGCGCGGCCCGGTGCCCGGCGCCGTGCTCGCCACCCGCGACGGCGCGATCTGCCGCGCCACCGTGGACGGCGCGGTCTGGATCCCCCAGCTGCGCCCGCGCCGCACCCCGGGCGGGCCCGCCACCTTCAAGCAGCCGGCCGCGACGGTGCTCGCCGGCCTGCTGCACCGGGTCCGCGAAGTCCCGGTGACGCCGACCTCGGCGGCCCGCCGGGACACCTGGTCGGAGCTGCGCTACCGCGAGGAGGGCGACGTCGGCTACCTCGAATTCGCCTACGCGGGCGGGGCGATGAGCACCGGGCAGTGCCGCCGGCTGCTCGCCGCCTACCGCGAGGCCGCCGACCGGCCCACCTCGGTGCTGGTGCTCGGGGCGCCCCGGGACTTCTACTCCAACGGGATCCACCTCAACGTCATCGAGGGCGCGGCCTTCCCCGCGCTGGAGTCCTGGGAGAACATCAACGCGATGGACGACCTGGTCCACGCGGTCCTCACCACGACCGACAAGCTCACCGTCGCCGCCCTGGCCGGGAACGCGGCGGCCGGCGGCCTGATGGCGGCCCTCGCCGCCGACGAGGTGTGGTGCCGGGAGTCGGCGGTGCTCAACCCGCACTACCGGCTGATGGGCCTCTACGGCTCCGAGTACTGGACGTACACCCTGCCGCGCCGGGTCGGTGACGAGCAGGCCGCGCGGCTGACCACCGAGGCGCTGCCGGTCGGCGCCGAACACGCCCGCCGGATCGGCCTGGTGGACCGCACCTGCGGCGGGGACGCGGCCGCCTTCCGGCGCTGGGTGGTCCGGGAGGCCGCCGCGCTCGGCGCCTCGCCCGAACTCACCGGGCGGCTGGTCGACAAGAAGCGCCGCCGGTCCGTCGACGAGGAGGCGAAGCCGCTGGCCGAGTACCGGGCGGAGGAACTGCGGCGGATGCACGCCAACTTCTACCGGGCGGGCGAGCCGTACCACGCGCTGCGGCGGGACTTCGTGCACAAGGTCTGCCCGGTGGCCACGCCCGCGCACCTGACCGGGCTGCTGGGGCGGCCGGAGTGAGCGGGCGGCGTCGACCGGAGTGAGCCGAGGGCGTCCGGCCGGGGTGGGGGACCCGGGCGGACGCCCTCGGGGACTGGGGGGGTTGGGGGCTGGGGCCTTGGGGCCCCGCCCGGCTCAGCGCCTGGCGCCGGTCTCGTCCCGCTGCCGCCGCTGGCGCCGCTGGCGCGGGACCAGCGGGGCCGCCGGGCCGAGCAGGAGCGGCTGCGTGGTGCTGCGGCTCGGCGAGACCGCGAAGGCCAGCGAGCCGAAGAAGACGTAGCAGCCGAGCCCGACTCCGAGCGGGAAGATGAACTGCAGCGCCATCACGCCGCCTTGGGTGGAGTGCGAGAAGTCGAGCCGCACCGAGAGCGCCGCCATACCGGTGTAGTGCATCGCGCACACCGCCACGCCCATGACCGGCGCGGCCGCCAGGACGGCGAGCGTGCCGCGGATGTTCAGGGTGGCCCAGAGCGCGGCGGTGGCCGCGAACACGGCGATGGCGACGGACAGCCAGACCGTGAGCCGGTCGTAGTCGAGGTGGCCGGGCAGGACCATCGCGGCCATCCCGAGGTAGTGCATCGCCGCGACCCCGAGGCCGGTGGTCAGCCCGCCGGCCAGCAGGGACAGGACGGGGCGGCGGCTGTACCCGACGGTGAACAGGCCGATGCCGACGACGGCGATGGCGACCAGCAGGCTGAGCACGGTCAGCCCGGGCCGGTAGCTGATCTCGACCCCGGTGACGGAGAAGCCGAGCATCGCGATGAAGTGCATGGACCAGATCCCGGCGCCGAGCGAGGTCGAGGCGAAGAGCAGCCAGACCGCCCTGGTCCGGCCCTGCGAGACGAGTGCCCAGCGGGCGCTGCGCAGGGCGACGAAGGCGCCGAGGCAGGCGACGAAGTACGAGACCGCCGGTGTCACCCAGCCGTGGTCGGCATGATGGATCTCACCCAAGAGAGCTCCCAGGACGGATGCGGGGGAGGAAGGGCGCCAGGCCTCGGGCGGACACGGATGGTCGGGAAGGAACGCGGCAACGGGCGCGGGAACGGCGCCGCCGAAGGGAGACCTGGCGTGTGGTGCCCCTGACAACGGGGGACAGTAGTCACTACCGGACGGTCGCACAAGGTTCGCGCTTTTCGTGAAGTCCCAGGTCAGGATGGACCTTTACGCGGCCTGCATGATCTTGGCACCAACTCCTGACACCGCCTGCGCACGGCGCCCGGTCGGTTCGTCCGTTACTCCGGGTTCGTCACCTCGGGCTCGTCGCTCCGGGTTCGTCACTCCAGCGGGGCTAGCCCGAACGGGTGGCCGGCCGGGTCGATCAGCACCTTGAGCGTCCGGCCGTGCTGGTACGTCGGCTCGGTCGCGCCGAGTGCGAGCGCCTTCGCGATGGCCTCGTCCAGGTCGTCCACGTAGAAGTCCAGGTGGAAGTGCTTGCCGCCGTCCGGCTCCGTCCACGGCTCCGGCCGGTAGCCCGAGACCCGGCCGAAGCCCAGCGGGCTGCCGCCCTCCGGGTTGTCCAGGATCGCGAACTGCTCGTCCAGGTGGCGGCTCTCCCAGCCCAGCAGCTCGCCGTAGAACCCGGCCAGCGCGATCGGGTCGGCGCAGTCGATGGTGACCATGGCGAGGCGAGCGAAGCCGGTGTCGTCCGGCGCGGCGGTGAGGCCGGAGGCGAGGCCGGAGGCGGGGTCGGCGGCGAGGTCGGACATGTCTGGTCGGCCCTTCCAGTCGAGATCATTCGAGACCCAGCACCAGCATCGCACCGAGCCGATCTTCCGGCGCGCGGTGAACGGACGGGGCCGGCGGGGTGGAATGGGAACGCATTTTCCTTAGCGAGAGTAATGACGTAAGCTAAAGAACATGCCCGAGATGTCCGAGCAGGACCTCGCAGCGATCAATCAGCTGCGATCGTCCACGATGCGCCTCTCCCGTCGACTCAAACACCAGCGGGTCGAGGAGTCGCTGAGCCCCACCGAGATGGGGGTGCTCGGCACCCTCGCCAGATGCGGAAAGGCGACACCGGGTGAGCTCGCCCGGAAGGAGCACGTGCAGCCGCCCTCCATGACCAGGATCGTCGCGATG
>NZ_JBFBNR010000050.1:0-50637 GCF_040687675.1 Kitasatospora sp. NPDC056731 | reverse complement strand
TACCAGATGTTTTCCGCTCCGTTTCCGGCGCTTCGTTCATCCAACTCGCTGGTGTCTTCTGCGGCTTGATGCCCCGTCCGACGTTTCAAACTCTATCCGATCCCTGCTCCGAAAAGCGAATCGGCCGCAATCCAATAAAACGAACACACCGATATACACACCGAGTCTTGCCCGCACATGGCAAGCCGACCCGGCCCGAACCGGGACGTGGTGTTTCGAAAGGATTGGCCGCCCCGGGACCGTCCGCGCCGATGCGTGTCCGGTGCTCCCTGCCGAGCGACTGGCTGACAGTACCCCTCCTCGGCGCCCGAAACAAATGCCCGGCCCGGGGCGCGTGCCCGCCGAGGTCTCGCACGGAACAACGGAACAGACGTGCTCGACCTCGGCGGACGCAACCCCTACGAACGCGACGCGCAGGCTCAGCCGACGGCGCCGAGGATCGGCGCCCATGCGGCACCGGTGAGTGCGGCCACCGCCTGCGGCTCGGAGAGCGGAGGAGCGGGACGGGTCGGCTTCGGCGTCTCGGCGCCGGTGCCGCCGCCGGTGCTGTTCCACTGCACCATCTGAAGCTGCGCGCCGGTCGACTTCAGGGTCACCGTCACCGTCCAGCGGCGGGCGGTGTCGGGACGGACCGGGTGCGCGGCCGCGTTCTGCTGGAACATCACCAGGGCCCCGCCGGGAATCTCGGCGCTGCTCGGCAGCTCGCTCATCTTGCAGGTGTCACCGTCCTTCTTGGGCTGCCACTCGCAGCTCAGCCCGTCGCCGTCCTTGAGCGGCAGCTGGAGCCGCACGGCCGAGACACCGACGAAGGCGGCGCCGTGCCCGTCGTCGAGGACCAGTCCGCCGTTGGCGACGCGCCCGTTGGACGGGTCCGAGGGGTTGTTGCTCTGCCCGCTCTCCGCGCTGAACCGGCCCCCGGGGAACGTCGCCTCCAGGGCCTGGATCATCTGGGTGTCGGTGATCGCGGAACGCGGCATCGCCATCGCCACGATCCCGATGTCGGATCCTTCGGAGTGCATCCCGGTGAGCACGTCGGGGATCACCACGCCGGCTGCCGCGATCACGGCGCAGGCGCCGACCCCGGCGATGACGCCCGCCGTACGCCGACGCCGGCGGCTCCGCCCGCGCTGGACGGTTCCGCTCAGGAGCGCGGTGAGGTCTGGTTCGAGGGAGTCGGTCGTGCGGTCCAGGGCGTGTGCGAGGTCTGCTTCGAACGGCATGCTGGCGTCACCTTTTCTGTCGCTGATGCTGATGGGGGCTTTGCGGCGGTGGACCTGGTCGCGCACCGGTGCTCAGTGCGCGACCAGGTCGGACAGGCTGTCGCCGAGCAACGCACGCAGCTTGCCGAGTGCCCGGGTGCCCTGGGAGCGGACCGCGCTGCTGCTCAGCCTGAGCATCCGGGCGGTCTCCTCGATGCTGCGGTCCTCCCAGTAGCGCAGCAGCAGCACCGCCCGGTCGCGGGGCGGCAGTTGGCCGAGCGCGTCCAGCAGGGTGAGCCGCAGCGCGGTGTCCGGGCCCGCCGCCGCGCTGTCGGGCATGGTCCCGATGGGGCGCTCGCCGCTGCTCCGCCGACGCCGCAGGCTGAGGAAGGTGCGGACCAGGACCGTCTGGGCGTAGGCGGCCGGGTTGTCCGCCTTGGCCACCCGCTTCCAGTGCACGTACACCCGGCTGAGGGCTTCCTGGACCAGGTCCTCCGCCAGATACGTGTCGCCTGCGGCGAGGACGTACGCGGATCGGTACAGCGCCTTCGCCCTCGCGGCCGCGAACTCCAGGTACTCATCCTCCTGTGCTGACTTCACTCGGTTCCCGCCTGTTCCCTTGTCCTGTGATCCCCGTGCATACCCCTCATGACTACGTAAGGCGTCAGCATGTCGCGCGGGCGAGGCACCTTCTTTTTTTCACCGGCCTTTTTTCACCGGTGCCGCGTCGACAGCCCTCCACGGACACCCGCGTCTCCCCGTGGCCGACCCGTGGCCGACCCCTGGACGGCCCCCGAACGGCCCCGGCCAGGGGTGATGCGGTCGGTATCATGCGCCCGGGGGTTCATTGCAGGCAGAGGGGAACGGTCGGTGGGTGGGTTGCGGTTCACGGTGCTGGGACCGATACGGGGGTGGCGGGACGGCGGCGAGCTCGCGCTCGGGTCGCCGCAGCAGCGGAACCTGCTGCTCTCGCTGCTGCTGAGGGCCAACCACCCCGTGTCGACCGGCCAGCTCGTCGACGACCTGTGGGGCGAGGAGCCGCCCGCCAAGCCCATGGCCGTGATCCGGACGTACGTCCACCGGCTGCGCCGCATCCTCGGGCCTGCCCCGCTGACCTCGCTCAGCGGGGGCTACCTGCTCACCGTGGATCCGGGGGAGCTGGACATCCACCGCTGCGAGGAGCTCGTCGCCACGGCGAAGGAGCTCAGCGGCGCCGGGGAGCACGCCCGCGCCGCCGCCGCGCTGCGCCTGGCGCTGGCCCTCTGGCAGGGCGAGCCGATGTCCGGGCTCTCCGGCCCCTACGCCGAGCGGCAGCGCGGCGAGTGGACCGAACGCCGGGTGACCGTCCTGGAGTCGTGTCTGGAGGCCGAGGTCGAGGCCGGACCGTCCGGCGAGGCCGTCGCCGAACTGACCGCAGTGGCGGCCGAGCACCCGCTCAGGGAGCGGTTCTCCGAGCTGCTGATGCTCTCCCTCTACCGGTCCGGGCGGCAGGCCGAGGCCCTGAGCGTGTACCGCGAGACGGACCGGCGGCTGCGGGCGCAGCTCGGCGTCGCCGCCGGGCCCGGTCTGCGCGAGTTGCAGCGCCGGATCCTGGTGGCCGACACCGCCCTCGTGGCGCCCGCGCCGCCCCGGCCCGACATCACCACCACCACGGCCCGCCCGCCGTACCACGCGCCGATCCGGCCGACCCAGGTACCGGCCGACCTCGCCGACTTCACCGGCCGCGAGGCGCAGACCGAGGCGGTGCGGGCCGTCCTGCTCGCCCCCCGCACCGTGCCCGTGGCGACCGTGTCGGGCCTGGGCGGCATGGGCAAGACGGCCCTGGCCGTCCATGTCGCGCACGGGCTGGCCGCCGACTTCCCCGACGGCCAGCTCTACGTCGACCTGCACGGGGCCGACGGCCGCCCGACCCCGCCCGAGGAGGTGCTGGGCGCCTTCCTCCGCGCCCTCGGCGTGCCGGCGGAGGCGCTGCCCGCCGGGCTCGCCGAACGCTCCGCCCAGTTCCGCTCGCTGCTCTCCGGCCGACGCGTGCTGATGGTCCTCGACAACGCCCGGGACGCCGAGCAGATCAGGCCGCTGCTGCCCGGCCGGCCCGGTTGCGCCGTGCTCGTCACCAGCCGGGCCAGGCTCGGTTCACTTCCCAACGCGCACGTCGTCGAGCTGCCGGCCTTCGCCCCGGAGGAGGCCCTCGACCTGCTCGGCCAGGTGGTCGGCGGGCAGCGGCTGCGGGCCGAGGCGGACACGGCCAGGGAGCTCGTGCGGCTCTGCGGCCACCTCCCGTTGGCCGTACGCATCCTCGCCGCGCGCCTCTCCTGCCGGCCGGGCTGGACCATGGCCCGGCTGCTCGACAAGCTGTCCGAGAATCGTCGCCGGCTGGACGTGCTGCGCACCGAGGACCTCGCCGTCGAGTCGGCGTTCCGCTTCGGCTACGACCAGCTGACGCCCGACCAGGCCCGTGCGTTCTGTCTGTTGGCGGTGCCGGACGTGCCCGACCTGTCGCCGGGCGCGGTCGCGGCGGTGCTCGACCTGCCCGAGCACGAGGCCGAGGAGCTGGCCGAGTCGCTGGTCGACTGCTCGATGCTGGAGACCGCGCCGCCGGACCGCTACCGGTACCACGACCTGCTGCGCGCCTTCGCCCAGCGGCTCACCCCGGACACAGCTGATACACCGGATACAGCTGATACAGCAGCCGACGTCGAGGCCGGCGCGGGCTCGGCTCCGGAGGCGGACCGCCCGGCCGCCGTCCTCACCCGTCTGGTGATCCGCCAGCACACCGAGACCGTCGCGGCCCTCGGCCCGGCCGCCACCCGCGCGGCCCTGGCCGGCGCCGGGGCACCGTACGCTCCCGACTGCCGCGCGGTGGCCCGCGGTCGCGGCGAGTACCAGGGCATCGGCGCTCTGGTCGGCCAGTACGCCGGGCTCCCCCGGCCGCCCCGGCTCGATCTGGTGGCCGAACTGCTGCTCGGGGGCAGCCTGTTGTGCGAAACCGGCCAGGCCGCCCGGCCGCTGGGGCACGCGGCCAAGGTCCTGCTCCAGGCCGCCGTCCGGCAGGGCGACCGGACGGCCGAGGTCAGGGCCCGGCTGGTGCTCGGCCGGCTGCTGACCGAGGTCGGCTCCGAGCCCGCGGCCCTCGGCGAGCTGCTCAGGTCCCGCGACCTGTGCATCGCCCACAACCTGCCGGGGCCGCTGCTCGCCCTGGCCCACGCCTCGCTGGCCGCCCTGTTCGTCCAGGTCGGCCGGGCGGGCGACGCGGTCGACGGCTTCGCGGCGGCGATCGCGGTCTGGGAGCGGCTCGGCGACCGGCGCTCGGTGGCGGGCGAACTGCTCAACCTCGCCGGTGCGTTCACCGAGCTCGGCCGGCCCGAGGCGGCGGTCCGCGTCGTCGACCAGTCCCTGCTGATCTGCCACCAGCTCGCCGACCACGAGCTCCAGGCGCTCGCCCTCGACTCGTTGGGGACGATCGCCCACGATCGCGGCGAGTTCGAGCAGGCCCTGCGCCACCACCGCGGCGCCCTCGCCCTGCTGCGGCCGGACGACCGGCGCCGGACGGGCCGTACGCTCCTGCGGCTCACCGAGTCGCTGCGAGCCGTCGGCCGCGGCGACGAGGCGGTGGAGGCGGCCGACCGGGCGGTCGAGGTGCTGACGCTCGACGGCGACCGCCGGGGGCGGGGGCTGGCCCTGGCGGCGCTCGGTGACGCGCTCGCCGACCGCGGCGGCGCCGAGGACGCGGCCCGGACGTGCCGGTCGGAGGCCTACGACATCCTGGCCTCCATCGGCTCCCCCGAAGCCGACCGGCTGCGCGCCCTGATCGGCCTCGGCGGGGCCGCCGACCGTCCCCGCCGGCAGTGGCCGTCCTGGCTGCCGGCGTGATCCTCCCCTCACCCCGGGGGTGTTCGGCTGCCGGTCGGACGGCTCAGGACAGCGCCCACACCTGGTTCTCCGCGTTCGAGCAGGCCGCCACCCTGACGTAGTAAGCGACTCCGTCGGACGTCAGGCAGCCCTTGGTGGTGCCGTTGACGATCTGGTAGCCGCCCCGAACCGGCACGAAGGACCAGAGCTGGTTGTCGTTGTACGGCGGGCTCGTCCAGATCTGCACGCGCCCGTCGCCCGTGTCCAGGTCCAGCACCTTGGTGTAGTTGCTGGAGGCGTTGCGCAGGAAGTACTTCCCCTCGGAGACCTTTTCCAGCCGCCACACCTGGGCCGGCGTGCCGTTGACGTTGAAGGTGCCGACCTGGTTGCCGTCCCGATCCATGGAGTAGGAGTTGTCCAGCGCGCCGTTGACGCCGGTGATCTTTGTCTGGGAGGGCAGCTGCGGCTGCGGTTTCGGCTCCGGTGTGGGCGGCGTGGGCGGCGTCGACGTCGCGGACGGCGTGGGCGTGGGCGGTTCGTGGGAGGCGGGCTGAGACGGGACGGCGGAGGTCGGCGCGGGCGAGGCGGGGTTCTGGCTGGCGGTGGGCGCGGCGGAGGCCGAAGGGGACGCGGCGGGGGCCGGGTTGGGCGTACCGGGCCGGACGGGCGCGGTGGGGGTCTGGCCGCCGGTGGCCGTGGCGGAGGTGGGAGGGGACGCGACGGTGCCCCGGGTGGGCGTACCGGGCCGGACGGGCACAGCGAGGTCCTGGCCGGCGACCGGCGCGGGTCCGGCGCCGGGCGTGGGGCTCCCGCCCGCTTCCGGTCCGGCCGACGGCACCGGGGTCGTCGGCTGGGCGGGTTGCTGTCCGGCGGGTTGGAGGTCGGCTGCCACCGCCGCGGGAACGGCCGGGCCCGAGAGGCCGGCCACCGGGCCCGCGACGGCGGCGGCGTCCGGAGCGTCGTCCTCGTCGGACCGGATCACCGTCGCTCCGGAGGCCCCGACCACGCAGAGCAGCGACAGCGCCGTCACCCCGATCAGCCCGCGCAGGCGGAACCTGGCCCACGGTGTGCGTCCGGCGACCGGCCGGGGCCCGACCGGAGCCGGCGGCGCCGTCTCCTCGGCCGGTGCGAGGGCGTCCCGTACCGCCGCGGCCATCGCCGCCGCGTCGGGCCAGCGCTCGCCGGGCTCCTTGGCCATCGCCCGCTCGACCAGCGCCCACACCGGCGCGGGCACGTCCTCGGGAAGCGGCGGCACGGGCTCCGTCAGGTGCTTGAGGATCAGTTCGAGGGCGGTCTCCCCGTCGAAGGGGAGCTTGCCGGCGAGGCATTCGTAGAGGACGACGCCGAGTGCGTAGAGGTCCGCCGAGGCGGTGACCGTCCCGGTGGAGGCCTGTTCCGGCGCCTGGTAGGCGGCGGTGCCGAGCACCATGCCCGGTACGGTCAGCCGGGCGTCGCAGCCGGGCCGGGCGATGCCGAAGTCCGCGATCACCGTCCGGTCGCCGCGGACCATCAGGTTGGCCGGTTTGATGTCCCGGTGGACCACCCCGGACTCGTGCGCGGCCTCCAACCCCTCCAGCACCTGGAGCGCCATCCGGAGGGTCTCCTCCACCGGCAGCGCGCCTCGGCGTTCCAGCACGGCGCTCAGCGGTTCCCCGTCGATCAGCTCCATGACGAGGTAACCGACCGAGGGCCGTCCGTCCACGGCGCTGTGCCCGTAGTCGTACACGCCGACGATGCCCGGGTGGCGCAGCTGCGCCATGACGCGGGCCTCGGCGTGGAAGCGTTCGGCGAAGCCGGATTCGTCCAGCAGGGCCGGCTTCACCACCTTGACCGCGACCCGGCGGCCCAGGACCTCGTCCTCGGCGAGCCACACGTCGCCCATCGACCCGCCGCCCAGCAGGTCTACCAGCCGGTAGCGGTCGGCGAGCACGGTGCCGCGCATGATACTCCCTGAATCAAGCCCGAGGACCGGAGCGAATCCGGAGACCGGCCCGGTTCCATGGGCGCACCTTGGTCCGGGGCGCCCTCCGAGGATCATGACACCGGCAAAACAACTACTGGCTTTCCATCATATGAAGCACGGTCGACTCAAGCCATTCCCGCCCCATACCCCGCCCCACGCCCCCGCGTCTCGACGCCCGTCTCG
Organism: Kitasatospora sp. NPDC056731; assembly: GCF_040687675.1. NCBI lineage: Bacteria > Bacillati > Actinomycetota > Actinomycetes > Kitasatosporales > Streptomycetaceae > Kitasatospora > Kitasatospora sp. NPDC056731. Next base: position 43,443 of record NZ_JBFBNR010000050.1, on the reverse strand, counting down.
ACGCCCGCGTTGACGGCCGGGTGGGTCGCCGCAGCCGGCCGGGTGGGGTGGCAGGCGCCCTCCCCCAGCCGCGACCGGCCACCGGTCACCGGTCCACTCGAACGAACGCCGCCGTCGAGCCTCGCGGAGGCCGTCGGCGGGGAGGCGGCTCATCCTCGCCCCCGGACAGCCGCGGAGCAGGCCGTCCAGGGCACCCGAAGCGCCGGGCCGACTTCTCGCGCTTCTCGCGTCAAAGGTTCGTAGCAAAATTACCTGTCACTGGAATGCAGGTCACCGGGCCTTTTCGCATCGCGCCCCCGCACCGGCCGACCTAGCGTGGTTCGCGGCGCTCCTCCCCGACATTCCTCGCCGCACGCGAGCCATGGGACCGAGCCGCGGATCCGCCCGAGCACAGCTTCAGCGGCACACGAACAGATGAATTCAGAAAGGCTCAACCATGGGCTTCAACCATGTCGACGCGGTGATGGCCGTACCCGACAAGCCGAACCAGTTCTGGGTGTTCTCCAACACCGACTACCGGCGCGTCGAAATCACCGTGACGAGCAGCCACCCGTACCCGGACAAGCTCATCCTCAAGGGCACCATCCGCGAGGACTGGCCCAGCCTGTCGGACTTCGCGAAGATCGACGCCGTCATGAAGGTCCCGGACGGCAGCAACGAGTACTGGGTCTTCTCCGGCGACCGGTTCGTGCGGATCAACGTCGCCAACGGGGAGCCGCACAAGGACACGAAGACCTACGGTCCGGCGCCGCTGAGCGAGTGGGAAGGCCTCACCAAGGGCTGACGGCCGCCTCGGGTGCCCGGACCGCACCTGGCCCGCCGCACCCAGCACTGGACGCCCGGCCGGGCCGACCCCGGCCGGGCGTCTCACGTACCCGTACGTGCCCCGAGCCGTCGATCCCTTCGTCGGCCCCATCTCCCCGCTCATGTACACCTGCTCCGATCGGAGACCTGCCCATGGGTCAGTTCGTCACAGACGTCAACGTCCTGGTCGCCTACGACGACCCGGTGCGAAGTCCGTTCCACACGCCCACCGGGTGGGAGTGGATCGACGTCGATCTGAACAAAGGCGCACGCGGCGCCTATCTGTACCTCGTCTTCGAACGGTCCGCCGAGGGCCGGCCCGTCACCGGCATCCGCGTCCTCCAGGACGACGAGAAGCCGCCCGCCGGCTACCAGAAGCTGCCGGTCGACCTCAACAGGGGAACCCCCGTGCACGACAAGGCCCTGTTCCTGGCCGCCACCCGCCAGGAAGGGGCAGGCCGGCCCATCGTCGACCTCACCGTCGCGCACTGGAAGGTCGGATCGCAGGAGACCCCTCCCAAGACGGGCTACACCCGCGTCGACACGGATCTCAACAAGGGCGCCAAGGGCGACTTCATCTACCTCGACTACCTCCGGGCCACCGAGAACGCACCCTCCGGTTCGCCCGCCACGCCGGACCAGGAGAACGCGTGAACACTCCCCACTCCCCGCAGAGCGCTCCGTCGCTGCCGAAATCGCTGCTGGAGGCCCTCAAGCGCAAACCCCGCCCCGGCGGTCTGAAGGCTGTCCGACACGTGGTCTTCCTGATGCAGGAGAACCGTTCCTTCGACCACTACTTCGGCAGCAACTTCCGAGGAGTGCGCGGGTACGAGGACCGCAACCTCGTCACGTTCCCCGGGTCCGGCGGCCGCACCGTCCTCGACCAGCCCGACCCGGACCACCCCTCCAAGCCCCAGAGGCCCTACCAGCTCGGACCGGACCAGGCTACGACCGAACCTGCGTCCCACAACTGGCCCACCGGCCACCAGGCGTGGAACAACGGCCGCTACGACCAGTGGATCAAGGCCAAGGGAACCGTCACGATGGGCTACTTCGACCAGCCGGAGGTCGTCGGAACCTACCGGGCACTGGCCGAGAAGTTCACCGTGTGCGACGCCTACCACTGCTCGGTGATGAGCGAGACCACCTCGAACCGCAACTACCTCTTCAGCGGATTCGGCGGCTGGGAGCCCGACGGGTCGCGGGTCACCGGGTCGGCCGCGCACGACCGCGAGAATCCCGATGCGACCTACGCGGGGGACCGGGCGCTCGGGTACAACTGGTCCAGCTACCCCGAGATCCTGGAGGTCAACAACGACCCCTTCGGATCCGACAGGATCAGCTGGCGCGTCTACCAGGGCTGGGACAACTACTACGACAACAACCTGGACTTCCACGCCGAGTTCAAGCGGGTCTTCCAGACCGTGCTGAAGAGCGCCGAGCTCGACTACCTGAGCCTGTACGACTTCTACAAGGATCCGAAGCGCGTGCGCCCGGAGGACGTGGAGGCACTCGCCAAAGCCGTCGCCGACCTGCCGCCGGCCGACCGGAGCCTCTACGACCGCGGGCTCTTCCGCTGCCCGCCCCCGCCGGACTCGAAGCAGAACCCGAAGAACTACCGTGACTTCGTCTACGCGTTCGCCCAGGACGTGGCGGCGAAGAGGGTCCCCCGGGTCTCGTACCTGGTGCCCTCGGACGCGGACTCGGAGCACCCGGGCGACGGCGGTTCGGCCCCCATGACCGGCGAGGAGGTCGTCTGCCAGGTCCTGGACGTCATCGCCTCCGACGAGGACCTGTGGAACTCCACCGTGCTGTTCATCAGCTACGACGAGAACGACGGCTTCTTCGACCACGTGCCGCCGCCGGTGCCCCCGCAGGGCGTCGACGACGAGTACGTCGGCGACCAGCCCATCGGTCTGGGCATGCGCGTGCCGATGATCGTGGTCTCCCCGTGGACCGTGGGCGGCTACGTCAACTCCCAGGTCTTCGACCACACCTCACAGGTCCGGTTCCTGGAGGAGTGGTTGGGCGTACGGCAGCCCGCCATCAGCCGCTGGCGACGCACCGTGGCCGGCAACCTCACCTCGGTCTTCGACTTCGACCGCACCGGCGACCCGCCACCGCAACCCACCGACCCCACCCGGCGCCTGGCCCGCCCGCTGCCGTACCAGCCGGACGCCCACGGCGCCCTGGACCAGCAGCAGGGCGCGTTCGTCCTCCAGCCGATCAACACCGGCGCCGCCTCCGTACACCTGACCCTGTACGACAACGTCGGCGCGTCCGGCGCCTACGACGCACCTCGGCACTTCGACGTGCTCGGCACCACCGCGCCCGCCACCAAGGTGCCGGTGCGCGAGGGAAGTTACGACTTCTACCTCACCGGCCCCAACGGATTCCGCCGCGAGTTCGCGGGGACGGCCGCCGGGGCCGCAGCCGATACCTCCGTGGCCACCGCCATCGCCGCCACCCCGAAGCGCACCCTCACCCTGACGATCACGTCGCCGAGCGCCACGCCGCAGGCCGTCACCCTGGCACCCCGGCACTACAGCACCGCGAAGGCGCTGACCGGGACCGTCGTCACGGGCAAACCCCTCGTCCTCGTCTGGGACACCGAGGACGCCGACGGCTGGTACGACCTGGACCTCGCGATCGCCGAGGACACGTCCTTCCGCCGCCGTCTCATGGGCCACGTCGAGAACGGCCACCCGAGCATCAGCGGCTGAGCGCCGACGAGGCCGGCGCCTGGGTGCGGCGCCGGCCTCCTCGGGTGTGGGGTGTCCTACCGGCGGCCGCGGGCCGGTGCGGGGTTGAGCTTGGCGCTGAGCACCGACAGGAAGGTCGGGAGCCTGTCCACCGCGGTCTTGGGGACGGGGGTGACCTGGACGGTGTCCCGGACCACGTCCTGCACGACGAGCTTGTAGGTGCCGCCCTCCTCGACGAGTTCGGCGGCGTAGAGCAGCGTTTCTTCCACCAGGGGTCCCTCCGGTTGTCTGTCGTACGGCGGGTCAGGAGCCGTTGAGCCAGGCGTTCCACGCCTTGGTCGCCTGCTCCTCGTCCGCTCCCTCGGCGAACAGGTGGTGGCCCAGCCAGATCGGCCAGTTCCAGGAGCTGCCGTTGTAGAACCGGTACAGCGCGTCCGGGCCGCGCAGGCCGATGAAGTCGGCGCTCAGGTAGTCCACGACCACCTCGTCCGGGCCGCCGTCCGCGCCCGGGCGGTCGAGGGACAGCCGATCGCCGACGGCCGCGTCGTCGGCCAGGCCGAGACGCCGGCGCAGCGTGGCGAAGTCGGCGGGGTCGGCGGTCGGTCCGGGCCGGGCGGCCTTGACGTAGACGGCGGTGCGGTCGGCGAAGTGCGTCAGGTACTGGGCGAGGCTGTGCTGGTAGAGGTCGACGTGCTTCTCGGCCGCGTCCGCCCTGGTGTCCCAGCCGTCGTCGACGACGCCCTCGTGCACCCAGTGGATCCCCATCCGCAGGTGGCTCGACGTGCCGTCGGCCGCCTCGATGTGGTAGCTGAGGGTGTTCGAGAAGCCGCCGTCCCTGGTCGCCCGGACGGCGAAGTGGTGCGGCGGTTCCCAGGCCACGACGGTGCCGCCGCCGCGGGAGACCGTCCCGCCGACGTGCGGCTCGACCTCCATGGGGTACAGCCAGCTGAGGTTGCCGGCGCCGGTGGCGATCGCCTGCCAGACCTTGTCCGGTGCGGCGGGCAGGTCCTGTTCCCGGCGCACCTGGAACTCTCGGGCCATGGTCGGTTCTCCTTCGCAGTCGATGGGGTTGTCGTTCGGTGGGGTTGTCACTCGATGGGCTTGTCGTTCAGTAGGTGAGCGGCAGTGCGCACAGCCGCCGTTGCAGCGGGTTGGGCCGCCAGTCGAGGACCGTCTCGTCGGCGAGCCCGAGACGGGGGAGCCTGCGGACCAAGGTGCCGACCGCCAGTTCGGTCTGGAGCTTGGCGAGCGGTCCGCCGAGGCAGAAGTGCGGGCCCGTGCCGAAGGTCAGGTGCCGGTTGCGGGTGCGCGTCAGGTCGAGTCGGTCGGGGTCCTCGAAACGGTACTGGTCGCGGTTGGCGGCGCCGAGGAACAGGTACACCAGCTCGCCCTCGCGCAGCGTCCGCCCGCCGATCTCGACATCCTGCGCGACGACCCGGACGATCGCCTGGGTCGGCGTGTCGTAGCGGGCCAGCTCCTCGACGGCGGTGCGGATCAGTGCCGGGTCCTCGCGCAGCCGGGCCAGTTGGTCGGGGTGGCGCAGCAGGGCGAGGGTACCGTTGCCGATCAGGTTGGCGGTGGTCTCGTCCCCGGCGGTGATGAGGACGAAGCAGGTGGACAGCAGTTCGGAGTCGGTGAGCCGGTCGTCCGTGGCCTGGGTGGTGACCAGGGCGCTGATCAGGTCGTCGCCCGGGTTGTCGCGGCGCTGCCGGATGAGCCGGGACAGGTACTCCTCGTACTGGTCGACGGCGGCCTCGGCCTGCTCGATGTCGGCGGTCAGGTTGCCGAGCCGGCGGAACCAGGTCTTGACCTGGGGGCGGTCCTCGGGCGGGATGCCGAACAACTCGCAGGCGACGGCCAGGGGCAGCGGGGAGGCGACCGCCTCGATGAAGTCCATGGCGGGCCCCTGGGCCACAGCTCGGTCGATCAGGTCGTCGACGACCGTCTGGATGCCGTCCCGCAGGGCCTCGACCCGCCGGGCGGTGAACGCCCGGTTGACCAGCTTGCGCAGCCGGGCGTGGTCCGGCGGGTCGGTGTTGGTCATCACCCGGCCGAGCCGGTCGGTGAGCCGGCTCAGGGCCTTCAGGTTGCCGCCCAGGCCGCCGAGGGCCCGGGTCATCCGGTCCCGGTCGTTCGACAGGCGCAGGTCGCTCAGGGCGGCGTCGACGTGGGCGTACCGGGTGAGGTACCAGATGCCCTGGTCGCTGCGGTGGACCGGGCTCTCGTGCCGCATGCGGGCGTAGTAGGGGTACGGGTCGCGGCGGGCCTCGGGCGTGTACAGGGCCGCGGCGAGGTCGCCGGGCCCGGCCGGGCCCGCGGTGGCGCGGGCCTCGGCCGGGGTGTCGGACGGGGTGTCGGCTCCGAGGGTTTCGGTGGAGGTCACGTCGGCCGCGCTACTTCCGGGCGTCCATGGCGTCGGCGAGGCTCCTGGGCCGCATGTCGGTCCAGGACTGCTCGACGTACTCCAGGCAGGCGGTGTGGCTGTCGGGGCCGTGGGCGACGGTCCAGCCCTCGGGGACGTCGGCGAACTGCGGCCACAGCGAGTGCTGGTTCTCCTGGTTGACGAGCACGAGGAAGGTGGCGTCCTGGTCGTCGAACGGGTTGGTCATGGGTCAGTCCTCCTGGTGGGAAAGGGCGGTGTCGCCGGTGACCTCGGCGAGGCGGGCGGCCACGATCGGTCCGATCTGGGCCAGCGAGCCCGGCTGGGTCATCCGGTCGTGGCGGGTGGTGATGTCGTGCGAGTCGATCCGACCGGTGACGTACGGGCGCCAGGTGCCGGCGCCGGCCGAGTCCTCGGTGCGGTCGATCGTGGAGTTGAACAGCAGCAGGTCCCCCTCGAACCGGCCGGGGGCGTGGGCGACCGCCAGCTCGGCATTGTTGATCATGATCCGGACGACGGCCTCGATGCGCCGTTCGTCCAGGTGCGCCAGGGCGCTGCCCCGACGGCGGAGGATCTCGGCGACCTCGGTGTAGGACAGCGGCCCCTCGCCCAGTTCGGCGGGGTCGCAGTCGAGGATGCCGACGAGCACGTCCCGCTCGGTGGGCACGGCGGAGTCGTCGAGCACCACGTCCTTGACCGGGTAGGCGTCGAGGGCCGCCAGCAGTTCGGTGCGCTCGCCGCGGGCCTGGAGCTCGCAGGCGATCGCGTGGGCGATCAGCCCGCCGGCGGACCAGCCGAGCAGCCGGTACGGGCCGTCGGCCTGGACCTTGCGGATCTGGTCGGCGTAGTCGGCCGCCATCTCCTCGTACGACGTCGGCAGGGCCTCTGCGTGCGCGAGACCACGTGCCTGGATCGCGTACACCGGGTACTCCGGGCCGATGTGGTTCAGCAGACCGGAGTAGGACCAGCTGATGCCGCCGCCGGGGTGGATGCAGAACAGCGGCGGGCGGGTGCCGGTGGACCGCAGGGGCAGCAGCACGTCGAAGGCGTCCTCGGCGTCGTCCATGGCCAGCCGGCTGGTCAGACCGGCCACGGTGGGGGCCTCGAACAGGGTGCGCAGGCCCACCGGGACGCCCAGCGTCTCGCGGATGCGCGAGACCAGGCGGGCGGCCAGCAGCGAGTGCCCCCCGAGATCGAAGAAGCTGTCGTCGAGGTGGACCTGCTCCCGGCCGAGGATCTCGGCGAACAGGGAGCACAGCAGCTGCTCCTGCGGGGTGCGCGGGCCTCGGCCGGCGCCCGTCGCCTCGGACTCGGGTGCGGGCAGCGCGGCCCGGTCCAGCTTGCCGTTGGCGGTCAGCGGCAGCGCGTCGAGGGTGACGAAGGCCGACGGCACCATGTACTCGGGCAGTTCGCGGCCGAGCCGGCGGGCGAGGCCGTCCGGCGCGGGCGCGCCCTCGGCGGCGGGCACCAGGTAGGCGACCAGGCGCTTGTCGCCCGGCCGGTCCTCGCGGGCGACGACGGCCGCCTGGGCCACGCCCGGGCAGGCGGCGAGGAGGGCCTCGACCTCGCCGGGCTCGATCCGGAACCCGCGCAGCTTGACCTGCTCGTCGGCGCGGCCGACGAACTCCAGGACACCGCCGGGCAGCCACCGGACGAGGTCCCCGGTGCGGTACATGCGCTGCCCTTCGGGCCCGTACGGGTTCGCGACGAACCGCTCCGCGGTCAGGCCGGGCCGGGCCGGGTAGCCCCGGGCCACGCCCGCCCCGGCGAGGTACAGCTCGCCGGCCACGCCCGGCGGCACCGGTCGCAGCCCCGCGTCGAGCACGTAGACCCGCATGTTCGCCATCGGCCGGCCGAGCGGAAGGGCGCGGGCGAGGTCGGGCGGTGTGCTCAAGGGTTGGGACATCGCGAAGGTGGTGGTCTCGGTCGGCCCGTAGACGTGGACCACCGCGGTCCCCGGGCACGCCCCCATCACCCTGGCGACCGCGGCCGGCGACACCACGTCGCCGCCCGTCCACACCTCGCGCACCCCCGTGAAGCAGTCCGGCTGCTGCTCGGCCACCAGCTGGAACAGCCCGACCGTCAGGAACAGCCCCGTGACGTCGTGCCGGCTGATGGTCCGCGCCAGCGTGCCGACCTCCAGCTGGCCGGCCGGCGCGACGACGACCCGACCGCCACCGAGCAGCGGCGTCCACATCTCGTAGGTCGAGGCGTCGAAGGCGGTCGGGGAGTGCATCAGGACGCGCCGATGACTGCCGTTCGCCCAGCACGGGTCCAACGCCAAGCTCGCGACGTCCCGGTGGGTCACCCCGATGCCCTTCGGCCGGCCGGTCGAGCCGGAGGTGTACATCACGTACGCCAACTGCCGTGGATCGCACGGGATCTGCGGGTCGGATCCGTCGGGCTCGGCCTGGCTCAGCGCGGTCAGCACGTCCTCGGTGAGCACCAGGGCCGCGCCGGTCTCCCGGAGGATCAGGTCGATCCGGGAGGACGGGAACCGCGGATCGAGCGGGACGTACGCGCCGCCGGCCTTGACGATCGCCAGGATCGCGACGACGAGGTCCGCCGAGCGCTCCAGCAGCACCGCGACCGGGGTCTCCGGCCGCACGCCCTGGCCGATCAGGGCCCGGGCCAGGCGGTTGGCCCGCCCGTCGAGCTCCCGGTAGGTCAGTTCGGCGCCGTCCGCGACGACCGCGACCGCGTCCGGCGTGGCCCGCACCCGGCGGGCGAACAGCTCCGGCAGGGCGGCCTCGGGCAGTTCGGCGTCGGTCCGGTTGAACTCGACCAGCAGTTCGCGGCGTTCCTCGCCGGACAGCAGGTCGAGCCGGCCGATCGGCTGGTCCGGCTCGGCGGCGGCCGCGCGCAGCAGCCGCACCCAGCGGGCGAACAGCAGCTCCACGGTGGCCGGGTCGAACAGGTCGGTCGCGTACTCGACCGCGCCGAGCACGCCGGCCGGGCTGCCGTCCGGGCCGTACTGCTCGGCCAGGCTGACGGTCAGGTCGACGCGGGCGGTGCCGGTGGGGGCCTCCAGGTGGGCGGTCTCCAGGCCCGGCAGGGTGAACTCCCCCGCCGGGGCGTTCTGCAGGCCGAGCATGACCTGGAACAGCGGGTGGTGGGCCAGCGACCGGGTGGGGTTGACGGCCTCGACCAGGTACTCGAACGGCACGTCCTGGTGGGCGTAGGCGGCCAGCGCCTTCTGCCGCACCCGGCCGACGAGTTCGGCGAAGCCCGGGTCGCCTGCGGTATCGGTGCGCAGCACCAGCGTGTTGACGAAGAACCCGACGAGATCGTCCAGCGCCTGGTCGGTGCGTCCGGCGATGGGGCTGCCGATCGGGATGTCGGTGCCGGCGCCGAGCCGGGTGAGCAGGGCGGCGAGGCCGGCCTGGAGCACCATGAACATGCTGGCGCCGTGCGCGGTGGCGAGGGCCCGCAGGTCCTGGTGCAGGTCCTCGTCGAGCCGGACCTCGATCCGGCCGCCGCGCTGGGAGGCCTCGGCCGGCCGGGGCCGGTCCGCGGGCAGCCGCACCTGGTCCGGCAGGCCCGCCAGCTCCTCCTTCCAGTAGCCGAGCTGCCGGGTGAACAGGCTGCCCCGGTCGGCGGCCTCGCCGAGCAGGTCGCGCTGCCACAGGGTGTAGTCGGCGTACTGGACCGACAGCGGGGACCACTGCGGTGCCCCGCCCTGGCAGCGGGCCGCGTAGGCGGTGGCCAGGTCCCTGGAGAGCGGGCCCATCGACCAGCCGTCGGCGGCGATGTGGTGCACCACGACGAGCAGGACGTGCCGCCCGGGGGCGAGCGCGTAGAGCTCCGCCCGGATCGGCGGCTCGGCGGCCAGGTCGAAGCCGCGCCGGGCCGCCTCGGCGAGCCGGTCGGCCAGCCGGCTCTCGTCGAGCTCGACCACCGGCAGCGGCGGGTGCGCCTCGTCCGCGCCCAGCACCTGCTGGTGGGGCGCCCCGTCCGTCTCCCGCAGGACGGTGCGCAGGCTCTCGTGCCGGGCGACCACGTCCGCCAGCGCTGCGGCCAGCGCCTCCCGGTCGAGGTCGCCGGTCAGCCGCAGGGCGAGCGGCATGTTGTAGGTGGCGCTCGGCCCGTCCATGCGGTGCAGGAACCACAGGCGGCGCTGGGCGAAGGACAGCGGGAGCCGGTCGGGGCGCGGGCGGGCGGTCAACGCGGGCCGCTCGGTGACGGACCCGTCGAGGCGGCCCGCCAGGGCGGCCACGGTCGGGTGCTCGAACAGCGTCCGGATCTCCAGTTCGGCGCCGAGGACGGCCCGGACCCGGGAGGCCAGGCGGGTCGCCAGCAGCGAGTGGCCGCCGAGGTCGAAGAAGCTGTCCTCGACGCCGACGTGGGGCAGGCCGAGCACGTCGGCGAAGAGTTCGGCGAGCAGCTGCTCCTGCGGGGTGCGCGGCGCCCGGCCGCCGGCGGCCGCCCCGAGGTCGGGGGCGGGCAGCGCGCGGCGGTCGAGCTTGCCGTTGGCGGTCAGCGGCAGCGCGTCCAGCACCACGAACGCCGACGGCACCAGGTAGTCGGGCAGCCGGGCGCCCAGCCAGCCCCGGAGTTCGGCGGCGAGGGCCGGGGCGCCGCGCTTTCCGGCCGGGCGGTTGGTGAGCGCGGACAGCGCCGCGCCCGCGCCCCGGGTGGGCCGGTACGCCTCGGCCGGGGCGTCGCCGGGTGTGCGGTCGGGTGCGCCGTCGGGTGCGCCGCCGAAGAGCACGTCCAGGGCGTCCGGGCCGGTGGCCGACCAGGTGACGGACACCCGGCGGCCGAGCGCGTCCCCGAGGGTGTGGAAGTCCTCGGGATCGGGCGCCGCGTCCTCCTGCGGGGCGCGCAGCCGCTCCAGCAGCGGCCCGAGCGGGAGGTCCTCCTCCTGCACGGCCCGGGCCAGGGCCGCCTCGCGGACCACGCGGCGGTTGGGTGCCCCGGTGATCCGGACCCGGCGGCCGTCGTGCCGTCCGAGGAGCTCGCACAGCTCCGGCAGGGCGGCCACGTCCCGGCCCCAGCGGAGTTCGACCGGCTCGTCGCCCTCCGCCGGGGCGGCGGGCCGCTTGCGCAGGGTGACGTCGTAGCGGTAGCGGGTCAGCTCGTTGTGGTGGCGGCCCCGCTTGACCTCCACGGCCACCGCGCCGACGTCCGCGCCGTTCTCCCGCAGGACGGTGAAGAAGTCCGGGTCGACCAGGAGCTCCTTCTCCACCAGCAGGGACTGCTCCACCGCGCGCCGCACGGCGGGCAGGTCGGCGCCGTCGGCGGCCCGGTGGAGTTGGACGGCGGTGGCCAGCGGGCGCAGCAGCCGCAGGTTGCGGACGTCGCCGACGAAGAGCGCGCCGCCGGGGGCGAGCAGCCCCATCAGCTTCCGGATCACGTCGGCGAGGTAGTCGGCGGACGGGAAGTACTGCACCACCGAGTTGATGACGATGGTGTCGAACTGCCCGACGGGCAGGCCGTCGGTGTCGTGCGCCGGGCGGGTGTGCAGCACGACGCGTCCGGCCAGCTGTTCCTGCCGGGCGACCTGGGTGGCCAGCGCGTCGATCGCGGTGGCGGAGAAGTCGGTCGCCCAGTAGGTCTCGCAGTGCGGCGCGATCTGCGAGAGCAGCAGACCGGTGCCGACGCCGACCTCCAGCACCCGGCGGGGGCGCAGGGCCAGGATGCGGGAGACGGTCGCGTCCCGCCATTCCCGCATCTGCTCGACGGGGATCGGGCTCGCGTCGTAACTGCTGTTCCAGCCGACGAAGTTCTGGCCGAAGGCGGTTTCCTCGGGGGTGATCGGCAGGGCGTCGTAGATGTCCCGCCACTCGCCCACGTGGTCGGCTTCGCGGCTGCCGTCGCGGCCGGTGTCCCGGCGCGGGACGACGTAGCCGATGAGCCGGTCGTCCTGGGCGAGGACGGCGGCCCGGGCGACGGCGGGGTGCTCGGCCAACGCCGACTCGATCTCTCCGGGCTCGACCCGGAAGCCGCGCACCTTCACCTGGTCGTCGGCGCGGCCGACGTACTCCAGCTGACCGTCGCCCAGCCAGCGCACCACGTCTCCGGTGCGGTACATCCGGCTGCCCGCCTCGAACGGGCAGGCGACGAAGCGGCCCGCCGTCAGGGACGGGCGGTTCAGGTAGCCGCGCGCCAGGCCCGCGCCGGCGACGTACAGCTCGCCGGGCACGCCGGGCGGCACCGGCCGCAGCCGCTCGTCCAGCACGTACACCCGCGCGTTGGCGATCGGCCGCCCGATCGGCGGCACGCCCGCCCCCGGGGACAGCGGGTCGCTCATCGTCGCGCACACCGTCGTCTCCGTCGGGCCGTACGCGTTGACCATCCGGCGCCCGGGCGCCCAGCGCGCCACCAGCTCCGGCGGGCACGCCTCGCCCGCCACCACCAGGGTCGACACCGTCACCGCGCCCTCCGGCACGGCCGCCAGGACCGACGGCGGCACGGTCACGTGGGTGACCGCGAGCCCCGGATCGGTCAGCGCGGCAACCGGCTCCGCCGCCGACGGCAGCACCAGGGCCGCGCCGCACAGCAGCGCGGTGAAGATCTCCGACACCGAGGCGTCGAAGCTGGGCGAAGCGAACTGAAGCACCCGGCTGTCGGGTTCGATCGCGAACCGCTCGATCTGGGCGGCGACCAGACTGGCCACACCGCCGTGGGAGACCACAACGCCCTTGGGGCGGCCGGTCGAACCCGAGGTGTAGATCACGTAGGCCGGGTGCCGGACATCGAGAGCGACCACGGGATCCGTGTCCGGCCACTCGGAGGCCTCGGCGGCCTCGGAGGCCTTGGCGACCAGCGCCGGATCGTCGACCACCAGCGCCGGGCGGGCGTCCTCCAGCATGTACGCGATCCGCGCCGCCGGGTACGACGGGTCCACCGGCAGGTACGCGGCACCGGCCTTCAGGACACCCAGGACGGCCACCACCGACTCCACCGAACGCGGCAGCGCCACCGCCACGACCTGCTCCGGCCCGACCCCACGGGCGATCAGCGCATGCGCGAACCGGTTCGCCCGGGAGTTCAGCTCGCGGTACGTCAACTCGGCACCACCGGACACCAGGGCGAGCGCGTCCGGCGTCGCCGCCACCTGTACCGCGAAGGCCTGCGGCACCGGCACGGCGGCCACCTCGCGGGCGGTCGCGTTGCCGCGCTCCAGCAGCCGGTTCCGCTCGTCGGAGTCGAGGAGGTCGATCCCCCCGATCGTCCGGTCCGGATCGGCGGTGACCGTCTCCAGCAGGAGCGTCCAGCGCCGGGCGAGGGCGGCGACCGTGTCCCGGTCGAACAGGTCGGTGGCGTACTCGACCACGCCGACGATCCCGTCCGGGCTGCCGTCGGGGCCGAACCGCTCGCTCAGGTTGAAGCCGAGGTCGAACTTGGCCGTCCCGGTCGGCACGGCGAAGGCGGACACCTGGAGGCCGGGCAGCGTGAACTCGCCCATCGGCGCGTTCTGCACGGCGAGGATCGTCTGGAACAGCGGGTGGTGCGCGAGCGAGCGGGACGGGTTCAGCACCTCCACCAGGTGCTCGAACGGCACGTCCTGGTGGGCGTAGGCGGCGAGCGCGGTCTCCCGCACCCGCTCCAGCAGTTCGCCGAAGGTCGGGTCGCCGCTCGTGTCGGTGCGCAGCACCAGCGTGTTGACGAAGAACCCGACCAGGTCGTCCAGCGCCTCGTCGGTGCGGCCCGCGATCGGGCTGCCGATCGGGATGTCCGTCCCCGCGCCGAGCCGCGTGTACAACGCCGCCAGCGCCGCCTGCAGCACCATGAACAGGCTGCTCCCGGACCGCCGGGCCAACTCGGCCAGCCCCGCGTGCAGTTCGGGGGTCAGCTCAAGGCCGAAGGCGGCGCCCCGGTAGCCGGCGACGGCCGGCCGGGACCGGTCGGCGGGCAGCGGGATCCGCTCCGGAAGGCGGTCCAACTGCTCGGTCCAGTAGCGGAGTTGTCCGGCGAACCGGCTGTCCGGGTCCTCCGGGTCTCCGAGCAGCTCGCGCTGCCAGAGCGTGTAGTCGGCGTACTGCACCGGCAGGGCGTCGCGGTCCGCCGCGCGGCCCTGGCACCGGGCGGCGTAGGCCTCGGCGAGGTCGCGGGCGAGCGGGCCGGTGGACCAGCCGTCACCGGCGATGTGGTGCATGACCAGCAGTAGCACGTGCTCGTCGGTCTTCTCCGCGAGCGCGAACAGTTCGGCGCGCAGCGGCGGTTCCGCCGCGAGGTCGAAGGGGAGCCGTGCCGCGTGGGCGAGCCGTTGCGGCAGCTCGTCCTCCCGGGCTTCGGTCACCCGCACCCGGGGCCGGGCCGCTCCGGGGTCGAGGACCCGCTGGCACGGCACGGCGTCGAGCTCCGGGAAGACCGTCCGCAGGCTCTCGTGCCGGGCGACGACCTCGGCCAGCGCGTCCTCCAGCGCCTTGCGGTCCAGCGTTCCGGTCAGCCGCAGCGCCAGCGGGATGTGGTAGGCCGCGGCGGCTCCGTCCATCCGGTGCAGGAACCACAGGCGGCGCTGCGCGAACGACAGCGGTACCGTCTGCGGCCGCTCGTACGGCGCCAGTGCGGGCCGCGCCCGGTCGGCCTCGGTGAGCCGTGCCGCCAGGCCGGCCACCGTCGGCGCCTCGAAGAGCGCGCGCAGCCCGACCTCGGCCCCCAGGGCCGAACGGACGCGGGAGACCAGTCGGGTGGCCAGCAGCGAGTGCCCGCCCAGGTCGAAGAAGTCGTCGTCGACACCGACCTGGCCCCGGCCGAGCACCTCCGCGAACAGCTCGCACAGGATCTGCTCCTGCGGCGTCCGCGCCGCCCGACCGACCCCGACCGCACCCGCCTCCGGCGCAGGGACAGGCGCCGGCAGCGCCGCCCGGTCCAACTTCCCGTTCGGCGTCAGCGGCAGCCCCGCCAACACCACGAACACCGACGGCACCAGGTAGTCGGGCAGCCGCTCCCGCAGGTACGACGCCAGTACCGCCGGGCGAGCGTCGGCGCCGGGGCGCTGGGCCACGTAGCCGACGAGCCGGTCGCCGTCGGCGAGGACCGCGGCCTGGGCGACGGCGGGGTGCGCAGCCAGGGCCGCCTCGATCTCGCCGGGCTCGACCCGGAAGCCGCGCACCTTCACCTGCTGGTCCGCCCGGCCGACGTACTCCAACTCGCCGTCGGTCCGGCGGCGCACCACGTCCCCGGTGCGGTACATCCGGCTGCCCGCCTCGAACGGGCAGGCGACGAACCGACCCGCCGTCAGGCCCGGCCGGTTCAGGTAGCCGCGCGCCAGCCCCGGCCCCGCGACGTACAGCTCCCCCGCGACGCCCGGCGGCACCAGGCCCAGCCGCTCGTCCAGCACGTACACCCGGAAGCCCGCGACCGGCCGGCCGATCGGCGGCACGCCGGTGCCCGCCGCCAGCGGGTCGCTCATCGTCGCGCACACCGTCGTCTCCGTCGGGCCGTACGCATTGACCATCCGGCGCCCCGGGGCCCAGCGCGCCACCAGCTCCGGCGGGCAGGCCTCGCCCGCGACCACCAGGGTGGCGGCCGCGAGGTCGGCGCCGTCCAGCGCGGCCAGGGCCGAGGGCGGCAGGGTCACATGGGTGACGTCGAGCCGGCGGTCCGTCAGGGCCTCCAGCGGGGCCTCGGACGGGGCGAGCACGAGGGCGGCGCCCGTCAGCAGGGCGCTGCACAGGTCCCAGAACGACGCGTCGAAGCTGGGCGAGGCGAACTGGAGCACCCGGCTGCCCGCCGCCAGGCCGAGCCGCTCGACCTGCGCCGCCACCAGACCCGACACACCGCCGTGGGAGACCACAACGCCCTTGGGGCGGCCGGTCGAACCCGAGGTGTAGATCACGTAGGCCGGGTGCCGGACGTCGAGCGCGACCACCGGATCGGTGTCCGGCCAGGCGGACGCCTCGCACACCTCGCACACCTCGGCGACCAGCGCCGGATCGTCGACCACCAGTACCGGGCGGGCGTCCTCCAGCATGTACGCGATCCGCGCCGCCGGGTACGACGGGTCCACCGGCAGGTACGCGGCACCGGCCTTCAGGACACCCAGCACGGCCACCACCGACTCCACCGAACGCGGCAACGCCACCGCCACGACCTGCTCCGGACCGACCCCGCGGGCGATCAGCGCATGCGCGAACTGGCCTGCCCAGACATCAAGTTGACGATACGTCAGCTCTACTGTCCCGTCGGTCAGCGCGAGCGCGTCCGGCGTCGCCGCCACCTGCGCCGCGAACGCCTCCGGCAGGCTCACCCCGGCCACCCCGGGCTCGGCGGCGGGCAGGAGTTCCCCGCGCTCCCGCTCGTCCAGCAGGTCGATCGCACCGATCGGCCGGTCCGGATCGGCGGCGACCGCCGCCAGCAGCCTGGTCCAGCGGGCGACCAGGGCCTCGACCGTCCCCCGGTCGAAGAGGTCGGTGCTGTACTCGACCGCACCGGTCAGCCCGGCCGGCGTGCCGTCGGGCCCGCGGTTCTCCGCGAGGCCGAAGGTCAGGTCGACCCGCGAGGTCCCGGTCGGCACCGGCACCCCGGAGACCGTCAGCCCGGGCAGCTCGAAGTCGCCCATCGGCGCGTTCTGCAGGGCCAGTACGGTCTGGAAGAGCGGGTGGAGCGACATCGACCGCGCCGGGTTCAGCGCCTCCACCAGGTGCTCGAACGGCACGTCCTGGTGCGCGAAGGCCGACAGCGTCGTCTCCCGCACCCGGCCCAGCAGTTCGAGGAAGCTCGGGTCGCCGCTCGTGTCGGTGCGCAGCACCAGCGCGTTGACGAAGAACCCGACCAGCTCGTCCAGCGCCTCGTCGGTCCGGCCCGCGATCGGGCTGCCGATCGGGATGTCCGTCCCCGCACCGAGCCGGGTGAACAGCGCCGCCAGGCCCGCCTGGAGCACCATGAACAGACTGCTCCCGGACCGCCGGGCCAACTCGGCCAGCCCCGCGTGCAGTTCGGCGGGCAGCCGGATGTCCAGCAGGTCGCCGCCGTAGGTCATGACCGCCGGCCGGGGCCGGTCGACGGGCAGCGCGAGCTGCTCGGGAAGCCCGGCGAGCGCTTGGCTCCAGTAGCCGACCTGGCGGGCGAACGCGCTGTCCGCGTCGGACTCCTCGCCGAGGATCTCGTGCTGCCACACGGTGTAGTCCGCGTAGCTCACCGGCAGCGGCGCCCAGCCCGGGGCGTCGCCGCGCCGGCGGGCGGTGTACGCGGTCGCGAGGTCGCGGGAGAGCGGGCTCATCGACCAGCCGTCGCCGGCGATGTGGTGCAGGACGACGAGCAGGACGTGCTCGTCGGGGGCGAGCGTGAACAGCTGCGCCCGGACGGGCAGGTCCGCCGTCAGGTCGAAGGCGCGCACCGCCGCCTCGCTCAGCAGCCCCGGCAGCTCCGACTCGCCGGCCCGGCGCACCGGGATCCGGATGGTGGCCTCCGCGGCGCTCAGCACGCGCTGGCGCGGGACGCCCTCGGTGTGCGGGAACACCGTGCGCAGGCTCTCGTGCCGCGCCACCACGTCCGTCAGCGCTGCTCCCAGCGCCTCCTGGTCGAGGTCGCCGGTCAGCCGCAGCGCCAGCGGCATGTGGTAGGTCGCGCTGGGCGCCCCGAACTGGTGCAGGAACCACAGGCGGCGTTGCGCGAAGGACAGCGGGAGCGGTTCCCGGCGCGGCCGGGGCACCAGCGCCTGCCGTGCGGTGGCGGCGTCGTGCAGGCCGGCCGCGAGCCCGGCCGGTGTCGGCGTCCGGAACAGGCGGCGCAGCTCCAGCTCGACCCCGAGGGTCGCCCGGACCCGGGAGACCAGTCGGGTGGCCAGCAGCGAGTGCCCGCCCAGGTCGAAGAAGTCGTCGTCGACACCGACCTGGCCCCGGCCCAGCACCTCCGCGAACAGCTCGCACAGGATCTGCTCCTGCGGCGTCCGCGCCGCCCGACCGACCCCGACCGACCCCGCCTCCGGCGCCGGCAGCGCCGCCCGGTCCAACTTCCCGTTCGGCGTCAACGGCAGCGCCGCCAACACCACGAACACCGACGGCACCAGGTAGTCCGGGAGCCGCTCGCGCAGGTACGACGCCAGCACCGGCGCCGTGGTCCCGGTCTCGGCCGCGGGTACGACGTAGGCGACGATCCTGGTGTCGCCCGGCCGGTCCTCGCGGGCGAGCACCGCGACCTGGGCCACGCCGGGGTGGGCGGCCAGGGCCGCCTCGATCTCGCCGGGCTCGACCCGGAAGCCGCGCACCTTCACCTGGTGGTCCGCCCGGCCGGCGAACTCCAGCTCGCCGTCGGCGCGCCAGCGCACCAGGTCCCCGGTGCGGTACATCCGGTCGCCATCCGCCCCGAACGGGCAGGCGACGAACCGACCCGCCGTCAGGGACGGCCGGTTCAGGTAGCCGCGCGCCAGCCCGGCCCCGGCCAGGTACAGCTCGCCCGTGACGCCGGGGGCGACCGGCCGCAGGGCCGCATCCAGCACGTACGCCCGGCTGTTGGCGATCGGGCGGCCGATCGGCACCGGCAGCGGGCAGTCGGCGGGGTCGGCCGGCAGCGGGAAGGCGGTGATCACGTGGGTCTCGGCGGGGCCGTAGTGATTGTGCAGCACCCGGCCGGGCCCGCGGGCCTGGAGGCGCCGCAGGCCGCCGCCGAGGCGCATCGCCTCGCCGGCCTGCGCGATCAGCCGCAGGTCCGGCAGGTCCCGCCCGTGTTCCTCGGCCGCCTCCGCCAGTGCCTCGATCACCAGGTTGGGGGCGAAGAGCTCCGCCACCCGGTGGTGCTCCAGCCACCGGGCGAGGAGTTCGGCACTGCGGCGCTGCTCGTCGGTCGGCACCACCAGGGTCTTGCCGAACAGCAGCGCGGAGAGCATCTCCTGCACCGAGACGTCGAAGCTGAGCGCGGTGAACTGCGCGGTGCGCGTGCCCGTCCCGCCGCCGACGGCGCGGTGGTGCCAGTGCAGCAGGTTCGTCAGGGCGCCGGAGGGCATCACCACGCCCTTGGGCCGGCCGGTCGAGCCGGACGTGTAGATGACGTACGCCGGGTGCCGGGCGTCCGGTGCGACCAGCGGGTCGGTGTCCGGGTACGCCTCGGGCGCGTCGACGGCCGCGAGGTCGTCGAGCACCACGGCCGGCCGGGCGTCCTCCAGCATGTACGCGATGCGGGCCGCCGGGTAGTCCGGGTCGACCGGCAGGTACGCGGCGCCGGTCTTGAGCACCGCGAGGACGGCCACCACCAGCTCGGCCGAGCGCGGCAGCCGCAGAGCGACGATCTGCTCCGGCCCCACCCCGCGCCCGATGAGCGCGTGGGCCAGCCGGTTGGCGCGGGCGTTCAGCTCCCGGTAGGTGAGCACGGTGTCCTCGAACACCACCGCCTCGGCCGCCGGGGTGGCCCTGGCCTGCGCCTCGAACAGCGCGGCCGGGCCGGTGCCGGGATACGGGCACCCGGTGTCGTTGCGCCCGGCCAGCAGTTCGTGCCGTTCCTCGGCGGTGAGGACGTCGATCCGGCTCAGCGGCCGGTCCGGCTCGGCCGCCGCCACCGCGAGCAGCCGCAGCCAGCGGGCGAGCAGAGCCTCCACCGTGGCCCGGTCGAACAGGTCGGTGGCGTACTCGACGTGGCCGATGATGCCCTCCGGCGCCCCGCCGGTGCCGCCGCGCTCCAGCAGGTGGAAGGAGAGGTCGAACATCGCGGTGGGCGACTGCACCAGCACGATCTCGGTGGCCAGGCCGGGCAGTTCGAAGGCGGAGCGCGGCGCGTTCTGCAGCGCGAGCAGCGTCTGGAACAGCGGCTGACGGGCGAGCGAGCGGGCCGGGTTGAGGGCCTCGACCAGGTGCTCGAACGGCAGCTCCTGGTGGGCGTACGCGGCCAGCGCGGTGTCCCGGACGCGGCCGAGCAGCTCGGCGAAGGTCGGGTCCCCGCTCGTGTCGGTGCGCAGCACCAGCGTGTTGACGAAGAACCCGATCAGCTCGTCCAGCGCCTGGTCCGTCCGGCCCGCGATCAGGCTCCCGATGGGGATGTCCTCACCCGCACCCAGCTTGCCGAGCAGGGCCGAGAGCCCCGCCTGGAGCACCATGAACACGCTCGCGCCGCGCTCGCGGCCCAGGCGGACCAGCGCCTCGTGCAGTTCGGCGTCCAGCTCGACGGCGAGGTGTCCGCCCCGGCTGGAGAGCGCCGTGGGGCGGGGCCGGTCAGCGGGCAGCCGGATCTGCTCCGGCAGGCCGGCCAGCTGCCCGGTCCAGTAGTCCGCCTGCCGGGCGAACAGGCTCTCCGGGTCGGTGCGGTCCCCGAGCAGCCGGTCGTGCCACAGGGTGTAGTCGGCGTACTGCACCGGCAGGTCCGCCCAGGCCGGTTCCTCGCCGCGCAGCCGCGCCGCGTACGCGGTGGACAGGTCGGCGGACACCAGGCCCAGCGACCAGGCATCGCCCGCGATGTGGTGGATCACCACGAGCAGCACGTACGCGTCCGCCGCCAGTTCGAACAGTTCGGCGCGCACGGGCGGTTCGGCCGCCAGGTCGAATCCGCGGCCCACGGCCTCGGTCAGCGCCTGGGGCAGGCCCGCCTCGTCGGTCAAGGTGGCGGCCAGGTGCGGCCGGGCCGTCTCGGCGTCCAGGACCTGCTGGTACGGCACGCCGTCGGTCTGGGGGAAGGCCGTGCGCAGGCTCTCGTGGCGGGCGACGACGTCCCCGAGCGCCGCCCGCAGCGCGTCCTGGTCCAGGTCGCCGGTCAGGCGCCAGGCCAGCGGGATGTGGTACATCGCGCTGGCGCCCTCCAGCTGGTCGACGAACCACAGCCGCCGCTGCGCGTACGACAGCGGCACGCGGTCGGGCCGCTCCGCGCGGCCCAGGGCGAGCCGTGCCCGGCCGGCCCCGCCCAGGCCGGCGGCCAGCCCGGCCACCGTCGGGGTCTCGAACAGGCTGCGCAGCTCCAGCTCCACGCCCAGGGTCGCGCGCACGCGGGCCACCAGCCGGGTGGCGAGCAGGGAGTGCCCGCCGAGGGCGAAGAAGTCGTCGTCGGCGCCGACCTGGGACACCCCCAGCACCTCCGCGAACAGTCCGGCGAGGACGTGTTCCTGCGGGGTGTGCGGAGCCCGGCCGGCCGGGGCGCCGGTGGTGTCGGGCTCGGGCAGGGCGCGCCGGTCGAGCTTGCCGTTGCCGGTCAGCGGCAGGGCGTCGAGGGCGACGTACGCGGCCGGCACCATGTGGTCCGGCAGCCGCTCGCGCAGGTGGGCGCGGAGCTCGTCCGGCTCGGCGGCCGCCCCGGCCACGGGCACCAGGTAGGCGACCAGCCGGGTGTCGTCGGCGCGGTCCTGCCGGGCGACCACCGCGACCTGGCGGATCTGCGGGTGCTCCGCCAGGGCCGCCTCGATCTCGCCGAGCTCGATCCGGAAGCCGCGCACCTTCACCTGGTCGTCCGCCCGGCCCGCGTACTCCAGCGCGCTGTCCGCGCGTCGGCGCACGAGGTCCCCGCTGCGGTACATCCGGCTGCCCGCCGGCCCGTACGGGTCGGCGACGAAGCGGCCCGCCGTCAGGCCCGGCCGGTTCAGGTAGCCGCGCGCCAGACCGGCGCCCGCCACGTACAGCTCGCCGACGACCCCGGGGGGCACCGGCTGGAGGTACGCGTCGAGCACGTGGGCGCGCAGGTCGGGGATCGCGGTGCCGATGACGCTCGCCTGGCCGGAGGTGTGCGCGCCGTCCAGTTCCGCGTAGGTGACGTGCACGGTGGTCTCGGTGATGCCGTACATGTTGACCAGTCGCGGCGCGCCGTCCGGGTGCCGCTCGAACCAGGGCGCCAGGCGGGCGGGTTCCAGGGCCTCGCCGCCGAACACCACCGTGCGCAGGACGAGTTCGCGCGGGTGCTCGGCGTCGGCCTGCATCAGCTGGTAGAAGGCGGACGGCGTCTGGTTGAGCACTGTCACCCGCTCGCGGGCGAGGAGCTCCAGGAACCGCTCCGGTGCGCGGGTGACGTCGAACGGCACCACGACCAGTCGGCCGCCGTGCAGCAGCGGGCCCCAGATCTCCCACACCGAGAAGTCGAAGGCGTAGGAGTGGAAGAGCGTCCAGACGTCCTCGGCGGAGAAGCCGAACCAGTGCCGGGTGGCGTCGAACAGCCGCACCACGTTGCGGTGCGGGACCACCACGCCCTTGGGCTTCCCGGTGGATCCGGAGGTGTAGATGACGTAGGCGGCGCTGTCGGGCGCGACGGCGACCGCGGGGTCCGTGTCCGGCAGGCCGTCCAGATCGGCGGTGTCCAGCAGGAGCCGGTCGACCCCGTCCGCGCCCGGCAGGTCGCCGCTGCGGCGGTCCGTCAGGAGCAGCACGGGCCGGGCGTCGTCGAGCAGGTGGGCGATGCGGGCGGCCGGGTAGTCCGGGTCTACCGGGAGGTACGCGGCGCCGGTCTTGAGCACGGCGAGGACGGCGACCACCAGCTCGGCCGAGCGCGGCAGGGCCAGTGCCACCAGTTGCTCCGGCCCCACACCCCGGCCGATGAGCGCGTGCGCGAGCCGGTTGGCCCGGGCGTTCAGCTCCCGGTAGGTCAGGGTGTGGTCACCGCTCACCACGGCGACCGCGTCCGGCCGCTCCCGCGTCCTGGCCTCGAACAGCGCGGGCAGCCCGGTGGGCTCGGCCGTCTCCGCAGGTACCGGGCCCGGCAGCAGTGTGCGCCGCTCCTCGGCGGAGAGCAGGTCGAGCCGGCTGAGCCGTCGCCGGGGGTCGGCGACCGCCGCCGTGAGCAGGCGCACCCACCGCGCGATCACCGTCTCGACGGTCGCCCGGTCGTACAGGTCGCAGGCGTACTCGACGAATCCGTCGATCCCCTCGGGGGCGCCGTCCTCGGAGTGCCGCTCGGACATCGAGAAGATCAGGTCGAGCTTGGAGGTGGTCGTGGTCAGTTTGACCTCGCCGGTCTCCAGTCCGGGCGGGGCGAAGTCGGCCCTCGGGGCGTTCTGGAGCACCAGCATGACCTGGAACAGCGGGTGGTGGGACAGCGACCGGGCCGGGTTGAGGGCCTCGACCAGGTACTCGAACGGCAGCTCCTGGTGGGCGTAGCCGGCCAGCGCGGTGTCCCGGACGCGGCCGAGCAGCTCGGCGAAGGTCGGGTCCCCGCTCGTGTCGGTGCGCAGCACCAGCGTGTTGACGAAGAACCCGACCAGCTCGTCCAGCGCCTGGTCCGTCCGGCCCGCGATCAGACTGCCGACGGGGATGTCCTCGCCCGCGCCCAGCTTGCTGAGCAGGGCCGAGAGCCCCGCCTGGAGCACCATGAAGAGGCTGGTGCCGTGCGCGCGGGCGAGCTCGCGCAGGCCCTGGTGCAGCTGCGCGTCCAGTCCGGTGCGCACGAAGTCGCCCCGGTGCGAGGCCAGTGCGGGGCGGGGCCGGTCGGTGGGCAGCTGGAGCTGCTCCGGCAGGCCGGCGAGCTGCCCGGTCCAGTAGTCCGCCTGCCGGGCGAACAGGCTGTCCCGGTCGGCGGCGTCGCCCAGCAGCTCGTGCTGCCACAGCGTGTAGTCGGCGTACTGGACGGCCAGCGCCTCCCAGGACGGCTCCTCGCCTCGGCGGCGCGCCGCGTAGGCGGCGGTGAGGTTCTGCGCCAGCGGGCCGAGCGACCAGCCGTCGCCCGCGATGTGGTGGACCACCAGCAGCAGGACGTGCTCGTCCGGCGCCAGTTCGAACAGCTCGGTGTGCAGCGGCAGGTCCGTCCCCAGGTCGAACCGGCAGGCCAGCGCCGTGGCCAGGGCCGCGTCCAGCTCCGCTTCGGTGGTGCGGCGCAGGTGCAGCCGGGGGCGGGCCGCCACGACGTCCAGCACCTGCTGGTACGGCACGCCGTCCACGGCCGGGAAGAGCGTGCGCAGGCTCTCGTGCCGGGCCACCACGTCCGCCAGCGCCGCTGTGAGCGCCTCGCGGTCGAGCGGTCCGGTCAGCCGCCAGGCCAGCGGGACGTTGTAGTTGGCGCTGGCGCCCTCCAGCTGGTGCAGGAACCACAGCCGGCGCTGGGCGAACGACAGCGGGGTCTGCTCCGGGCGCGGGTAGGGCGCCAGGGCCAGCTGGGCGCGGCGGGCGCCGACGAGGGCGGCGGCCAGCGCGGCCGGGGTCGGGGATTCGAACAGGGTGCGCAGCTCCAGCTCGACCCCGAGGGTCGCGCGGACCCGGGCGGCCAGCCGGGTGGCGAGCAGGGAGTGCCCGCCGAGGTCGAAGAAGCTGTCCTCGACGCCGGCCTCGGCCACCCCGAGGACCTCGGCGAACAGCTCGCAGAGGATCTGCTCCTGCGGGGTGCGCGGTGCGCGGCCGGCTCCCGCTCCCGCCGAGACGAGTTCCGGTGCGGGCAGCGCCCGACGGTCGAGTTTGCCGTTGGTGGTCAGCGGCAGCGCGTCCAACTCGACGAACGCCGAGGGCACCATGTACTCCGGCAGCCGCTCGCGCAGGTACGCGCGCAGCTCGGCCGAGCGCGGGGCCGTGTCGGCGGCGGGCACCAGGTAGCCGACCAGGCGGGTGTCGTCGGCGCGGTCCTGCCGGGCGAGGACGGCGGCCTGGGCGACGCCGGGGTGCGCGGCCAGGGCCGCCTCGATCTCGCCGAGCTCGATCCGGAAGCCGCGGACCTTCACCTGCTGGTCGGCCCGGCCGACGAAGCTCAGGCTGCCTTCCGTGGTCCGGCGCACCACGTCGCCGCTGCGGTACATCCGGCTGCCCGCCGGCCCGTACGGGTCGGCGACGAACCGCCCGGCGGTCAGGCCCGGCCGGTTCAGGTAGCCGCGCGCCAGCCCGGCGCCCGCCACGTACAGCTCGCCCGCCACGCCCGGGGCCACCGGCCGCAGGTGGGGGTCCAGCACGTAGGCGCGCAGGTCGGGGATGGCGGCGCCGACCACGCTGGCCGCCCCCGCGGTCGCGGCCGAGCGGTCGAGCGCGGCGTAGGTGACGTGCACGGTGGTCTCGGTGATGCCGTACATGTTGACCAGCCGCGGCGCGTCGTCCGGGTGCCGTTCGTACCAGGGCGCCAGGCGGGCGGGTTCCAGGGCCTCGCCGCCGAACACGACGGTCCGCAGGGCGAGTTCGCGCGGGTTCTCGGCGTCGGCCTGCATCAGCTGGTAGAAGGCGGACGGCGTCTGGTTGAGCACCGTCACCCGCTCGCGGGCGAGGAGCTCCAGGAACCGGCCGGGCGAGCGGCTGGTCTCGTAGTCCACGACCACCAGCCGGCCGCCGTACAGCAGCGGGCCCCACAGTTCCCAGACCGAGAAGTCGAAGGCGTAGGAGTGGAAGAGCGTCCAGACGTCCTCGGCGGAGAAGTCGAACAGCGCCCGCGTGGTGCCGAACAGCCGCACCACGTTGCGGTGCGGGACCACCACGCCCTTGGGGTTGCCGGTGGAGCCCGAGGTGTAGATGACGTACGCCGGGTGGCCCGGGTCGACGGCGACGGCGGGGTCCGTGTCCGGCAGGCCGTCCAGGTCGGCGGTGTCCAGCAGGAGCCGGTCCACGGACTCCGCGCCGGGCAGGTCGCCGATCTGACGAGTCGTCAACAGCAGTGCGGGGCAGGCGTCCTGGAGCAGGTAGGAGATCCGGGCCGCCGGGTACTGCGGGTCCACCGGCAGGTACGCGGCGCCGGCCTTGAGGACGGCCAGGACGGCCACCACCAGCTCGGCCGAGCGCGGCAGCGCCAGGGCGACGAGCTGCTCCGGCCCCACACCCCGCTCGATCAGCGCGTGCGCGAGCCGGTTGGCCCGGGCGTTCAGCTCGCCGTACGTCAGCGCGGCCTCGCCGCACACCACCGCGACCGCCGCCGGGTCGGCCCGCACCCGCTCCTCGACGAGCGCGGTGATGGTGCTCTGCGGAGTGTCGTCCTCGGCACCCGCCGAGGACGGCAGCAGTTCGCGCAGCTCGTCCGGCGACAGCACGTCGATCCGGCCGATCCGGCGGCCCGGGTCGGCGGCCACGGCCCGCAGCAGACGCAGCCAGCGTTCGACGAGGTCCGCCGCGGTGGCCGCGTCGAAGAGGTCGGTGCTGTACTCCAGCACGCCCGACAGGCCGTCCTCGCCGGGCCGTTCGGTCAGGATGAAGGTCAGGTCGCACTTGGCGGTTCCGGTGGCGACCAGTTCGCTGGTCACCTGGAGCTCAGGCAGGTCGAAGGTGCCCGTGGGCGCGTTCTGCAGGGCGAGCATGGTCTGGAAGAGCGGGTGGTGGGCGAGCGACCTGGTCGGGTTCACCGCCTCCACCAGCTGCTCGAACGGCAGGTCCTGGTGGGCGTACGCGGCCAGCGCGCCGGCCCGGACCCGGCCCAGCAGTTCGGCGAAGGTCGGGTCGCCGGTCAGGTCGGTGCGCAGCACCAGGGTGTTGACGAAGAACCCGACCAGCTCGTCCACGGCCTCGTCGGTGCGCCCGGCGATCGGGGTGCCGATCGGTACGTCGGTGCCGGCGCCGAGCTTGCCGAGCAGGGCGGCCAGCCCGGCCTGGAGCACCATGAACAGGCTGGCGCCGCCGCCCCGGGCGAGCTCGCGCAGGCCCTGGTGCAGGTCGGCGTCGAGCCGGACCGGCAGTTGCGCTCCCCGGAAGGACATCGCGGCCGGCCGGGGCCGGTCGAAGGGCAGCTCGGTCTGTTCCGGCAGCCCCGCGAGCCGCTGCGACCAGGAGGCGAGCTGCCGGCTCTGGAGGCTGTCCGGGTCGCTCTCCGCGCCGAGCAGCTCCCGCTGCCACAGGGTGTAGTCGGCGTACTGGACGGGCAGTCGGGCCCACTCGGGCTTCCCGCCCGCCGCCCGTGCGGCGTACGCGGCGGTCAGGTCCCGCGCCAGCGGGCCCATCGACCAGCCGTCGCCCGCGATGTGGTGCACCACCAGCAGCAGCGCGTGCTCGTCCGCGCCCAGCTCGAACAGCTCGGTGCGCAGCGGGGGTTCGGCCGCCAGGTCGAAGCCGTGCCGGGCCGCCTCCGCCAGCCGCTGCGGCAGGTCGCCCGCGGCGACCGCGGTGACGCGCAGCCGGGGCCGGGCGGCGTCGGGGTCCAGCACCCGCTGGCACGGCTCGCCGTCGACCACCGGGAAGACGGTGCGCAGGCTCTCGTGCCGCTCGACGACGTCGGCCAGTGCGGCTTCCAGGGCCCGCCGGTCGAGGTGCCCGGACAGCCGCAGGGCCAGCGGCACGTTGTAGGTGGCGCCGGGCCCCTCCATGCTGTGCAGGAACCACAGCCGGCGCTGCGCGAAGGACAGCGGCACCGTGGCGGGCCGCTCGCGTCGCGACAGCGCGGGCCGCGCCCGGCCGGCCCGGTCCACGGCCGCCGCCAGGCCCGCGACGGTCGGCGCGTCGAACAGGTCGGCCAGGGCCAGCTCCACGCCGAGCACCGAGCGGGCCCGGGCGATCAGCCGGGTGGCCAGCAGTGAGTGCCCGCCGAGGTCGAAGAAGCTGTCGTCCGCCCCGACCCCGGACACGCCGAGGACGTCGGCGAAGAGGCCGGCGAGCACCTGCTCGGCCGCGCTGCGCGGGGCCCGTCCGGCGGTGGCCGGCGCCGGGCCGGGGGCCGGGAGCGCCCGGCGGTCGAGCTTGCCGGTGGGCGTCAGCGGGAGCCCGTCCAGCAGCACGAACGCGCCGGGCACCAGGTACTCCGGCAGCCGTTCGCGCAGGTGGGCGCGGAGCCCGTCCGGCTCGACCCGCTCCCCTGCGGTCGGGACGACGTAGGCGACCAGCCGGACTTCGTCCTCGGTCCGGGCCACCACGGCGCTCTGCGCGACCCGGGGGTGGGTGGCGAGCGCGGCCTCGACCTCGCCCGGCTCGACCCGGAAGCCCCGGATCTTCACCTGGTCGTCCGCCCGGCCGAGGAACTCCAGGTGGGCGTCCGCGCCCCACCGCACCCGGTCGCCGGTGCGGTACATGCGGGCGCCCGCCGGACCGTACGGGTCGGCGACGAACCGCCCGGCGGTCAGACCGGGCCGGTCGAGGTAGCCGCGGGCGAGGCCCGCACCGGCGATGTACAGCTCGCCCGGCACCCCGGTGGGCACCGGCCGCAGCGCGGTGTCCAGCACGTACAGCCGGGCGCCCGCGACGGGGCGGCCGATCACCGGGCGCGGGCTCGACGCCACCGGCGCGACGGCCGCGTCGACGGTGCACTCGGACGGCCCGTAGAAGTTGAAGCAGGCCACGCCGTCGGCGTCCCGCAGCTGCGCCCACAGCTGGTCGGGGACGGCCTCGCCGCCCGCCACGAGCACCGCCGGGCGGTGCTGCGCGTTGCTCAGCAGGCCGTGCGAGAGCAGGAGGTGCAGATAGGACGGGGTGGCGTTGACGAAGTCGATCCGGTGCCGCACGGCGTAGTCGACGAAGGCGTCCGGGTCCGCCCAGGTGTCCAGGCCGGGGAGGTGCAGCTGGTGTCCGGCGAAGAGGCCGAAGAGCTGGTCCCAGGAGGCGTCGAACGCCGCCGAGGTGGTCAGGGCCACCCGGGCACCGTCCCCGAGCAGCGGCTGGAACAGTTCCCGCCACTGGTGGACGAAGAGGTGCGCCAGGGCGCCGTGTGTCGACGCCACGCCCTTGGGCCGCCCGGTGGAGCCGGAGGTGTAGACGAGCTGGGCGGGGTGGCGCGGGTCGACGGCCACCGCGGGGTCCGCCGCCGGGCCGTCGGCGAGCCGGGCGGCGGTGGCCGGGTCGTCGAGCACCAGCCGCTCGGCGGGGCCGGATCCGGGCAGCCGGCCGGCGGTGCGGGCGTCGGTCACCAGCAGCACCGGCCGGGCGTCGTCGAGCAGGTACGTGATCCGGGCGGCCGGGTGCTCCGGATCCACCGGGAGGTAGGCCGCCCCGGTCTTCAGCACGGCCAGGATCGCCACCACCAGCGCGGCCGAGCGCGGCAGGGCCAGCGCCACCGACCGCTCGGGCCCGGCGCCCCGGGCGATCAGGGCGTGCGCCAGGCGGTTGGCGCGGGCGTCGAGTTCGGCGTACGTCAGCGTTTCCTCGCCGGACACCACGGCGACGGCGCCCGGCGTCTCGCGCACCCGGGCCCGGAAGTGCTCGGGCAGCAGGGCCGCGGGGGCTTCCGTCATGATGCCGGTGTCGGAACCGGAACCGTTGCTGGTGCCGAGGGCCAGCAGTTCACGCTGCTCGTCGGCCCCGACCAGGCCGATGCGGCCGAGCGGCTGCTGCGGGTCGCAGTCCGCGAGGGTGTCCAGCAGGGCGAGCAACCGCCGCTGGTGGGCGAGGAGTTCGTCCTCCGTGCACACCTGCGCGTAGGCCCCGAGCTCGATCCTCGGACCGTGCTCGTCGCGCCCGCCCACGGCCCAGACCGCCAAGTCGTTGGCGGAGGTGCCCAGGGGCGCGTACACCGTGGCGGGGTGCCCGGCGAAGCTCGGTTCGGAGTCGAAGGACATGATGTTGACGATCAGCGGGAACGCCGTCTCGATCGTGCCGGCCTGCCCGAGGTCCCGGAGCAGGTCCTCGCTGCGGTACCGCTGGTGCGCCAGCGCGGCGGCGACTTCCCGGTCCACCTGCTCGACCAGTTCCGACCACGGCAGGTCAGGCCGCACCGACAGACGCAGCGGCACGAGGTTCGACACCACGCCGGGCGTCGCCGCCAGCACCGGGTCGCCCACCCGGCCGGTGACGGGCAGGCCGAGCAGCACGTCCCGGTCCCCGGTCAGCCGGTGTGCGTACAGCGCGGTCGCCGCGAGCACGACCCGGGACCAGCGGACGCCCGTCCGCTGTGCCGCGGCGCGCAGCGCCTCGGGGCGCAACGCTCCGGCCGGCGGGGTGCGCCGGAACCGGGCGGACGGGCCGCCCGGCAGGCGGTCCGACAGCCGGGTCGGCGCGGGCCGGTCGGCGAACCGTCCGGTCCAGTAGGCACGGTCGGCGAGGTACTGCTCCGAGTCGCGGTAGGCCGCGTCACTGGCGACCAGCTCGTCCAGCGAGCCGAACGGGGACGGCGGCACCGGCCGCCCCTCGGCGAGCGCCGTGTACACCTGCGCCACCCGCCGGCCCACGGCGGAGTACCCGAACCCGTCCATCACCAGGTGGTGGTAGCTCTGGTAGAAGACGGACCGGTCCGGTGCCAGGGTGATCAGCGCGTAGCGGAACAGCGGGTCCCGGGCGAGGTCCAGCGGCCGGAGCCGGTCCCGGTCCATCCACTCCCGGGCCGCCGCGAGCGGCGCGGCCTCCCCGCTGACGTCGACCCGCGCGGGCTTCCACCGCGTGTGCGCGCGGACGACCTGGTGCGGGCCCTCGGCGCCGTCGACGAAGCGCACGTGCAGGGCGTCGACCTCGTCGACGACGCGGCGCAGCGCGGTCGCGAACAGGTCCGGGTCGACCGGCCCGTGGATCTCCAGGTACTCGCCGATGCGGTAGGCCGGAATCGCCGTGCGGGCCCGTTGTTCGGCCAGCCAGATCTCGCGCTGGGCCGCTGTCAGGGGAAGGGTGTCGCCGTCGCGACGGGACATGGGGGTACCTCCAGGAATGTGGGCAGGCGTGAGGGCGCGCCGGGGCGCGCCGACCGCGGTGGCGTCACGCGGTCGGCGGGCGGGTGGCGGGTGGCGCGGCTGCTGCGGTCAGGCGGCGAGTTCGCCGGCCTGGAGCTGCCAGAGGGATGCGTAGAGTCCGTGCCGGGCGAGGAGTTCGTCGTGGGTGCCCTGTTCGGCCACCACGCCGCCCTTGTCCATGACGTAGATCCGGTCGGCGTGGCGGACGGTGGAGAGCCGGTGGGCGATGACGACCATCGTCCGGTCGACCGCGAAGCCGCGGAGCGTGCGCTGGATGGCGGCCTCGGTCTCGTTGTCCACGGCGGAGGTGGCCTCGTCGAGGATCACGACCGGCGCGTCCTTGAGGATCGCGCGGGCCAGGGCGATCCGCTGCCGCTGGCCGCCCGAGAGCGCGGCGCCGCGTTCGCCGATCACCGTGTCGTAGCCGTCCGGCAGCGTCGCGATGAAGGTGTGCGCCTCGGCCGTCGCGGCCGCTTCGACGACGGCCTCGTCGGAGGCGGCGAAGCTGCCGTAGCGGATGTTGTCGGCGATGCTGCCGTCGAAGAGGAACGGGTCCTGGGCGACGAACCCGATGGCGTCGCGCAGGTCGCGGCGCGGCACGTCGGACACGTCCCGCCCGTCGAGCAGCACGGCGCCGCACTCCGCGTCCTGGAAGCGCATCAGCAGCTTGGCGATGGTCGTCTTGCCGGAGCCGGTGGCGCCGACGAGGGCGGTGACCTGCCCGGCGGGGATGGTCAGCGAGAGGTTCTCCAGCGCCGGCGGCCGGCCGGGGTAGGCGAAGGTCACGTCGTCGAGGACGATCTCACCCTTCACCGTCTCGACGTCGAGCGGCCCGCCGGTGCCTTCGGCCTCCACGGGGAGGGCGCGCAGCCGCTGGACCCGGTCGTAGGCGGCCAGGGTGCGCTGGTACTGGTCGACGATGCCGCCGAGCCGGCTCATCCGGAACAGCACCATCTGGGGCAGCCCGATCAACGGGCTGAACACCTCGAAGCGCAGCGTGCCGTTGAGCACCGCGCGGCCGCCGACCAGCAGGGTGCCGGCCATCGAGGCGGTCGTGCAGGCCCGGACGGTCTCGGCGTGGCGGATCGTGCTCCGGTCGGTCTGGTGCCGGCTGTCCTGGGCGACCGCGCTCAACCCGTCGATGCGTTCGGCCTCGTAGTCCTCGGTGCAGAAGCTCTTGACGGTGGCACCGGCCTCCAGCGTGTTGACCAGCTGGCTGTGCAACCGGGCCCGGTGCTCACCGGAGACGGCGTAGTCGGCCGCGACCTTCTCCTGGTAACGGAAGGAGAGCCAGGCGATGACCGGGATGGGCAGGAACGCGATCCAGGCGATCTGCGGCGCCATCAGCAGGAACACCGGCACCAGGATGGCCAGACTGGTGCCCAGGTGCAGCACGTCGTTGGCCGAGGTCGCGAAGAACGCGCCCAGCTGACCGACGTCCTCGGTGAGCGCACCGGCCACCCGGCTGGTCCGCTCGCCCTCCAGATGCCGCAGTTCGAGGTGCTGCACGTGGGCGTACGTCCGGCTGCGCCAGTCGTGCTCGATGTCCTGGCCGAGCGCGCGCCACTGGAGGTTCGACGCGTACGACAGGCCCGCCACGGCGGCGCAGGCGGCCGCCACCAGCCCTGCCAGACCCCAGAGTTGGGCGGACGCGGTGGCCAGGCCGAGGCTGACCAGCGGCGCGGCCTCGCCCTTGATGAGCACCAGTCCCGTCCAGCCGAGGAAGGTGCCCAGCGCCATCTCCGAGACCTGGCAGGCGACCGACAGCGCGCAGGCGCGGCGCAGCCGTCGGCGGTGCGGTCCGACGATCTCCAGCAGGGGGTGGCGTTCGGCTCCGGCCCCGGACAGCTCCCGGGTCGTGTCGACCGTCCGGCGCCAGGCCTTCCGGGCGACGGCCGCGGTCGCCGCCGCCACGCCGCCCAGCGCGACCAGCTGCCTGCTCAGCGCCGACCCGCGGATCAGCGCGACGCCGGCCGCCACGCCGCCCCCGACGGCGAGCACGGGGCGCACGACGACGCCGCGGTCCACCCGCGGAGCCGGTTGGGCGCCGGGCCGCTCCGGCGCCCGGTGTCCCGCGCCGGCCGGGCCCTGCGCGACCAGGGTGACGGCTCTGCGGACGATCCGGCCGACGTCCGTGGCACTCACCCGCGCGTCGTGCCGGACGAGGACCCCACCGGTGACCGAGCTGGCCTGCGCCTCGCTGATCCCGGGGACGCGCCGCAGGGCCGCGGCGAGGACTTCGGCCGCCCGGGGGCGCCCGATGACCAGCTTGACGTCCCAGCGCTGCCGGCCCGGAATGACCGAGCGCGGGCGCACGTCCACGTCCACGGAGCGGTATCCGGCTGCGGCACCCAGCAGAGAGGGCATGTGTACGATCACCTGTTTGCGGAGGTCGCGAGGAAACCGTCACGGGCAGGACGGGATCGCTGCGACGAAGTGGGAATTCTTGAGGGGAAACTGCTGCTACCGAAAGGCCCGCAGCCGACCGCCGCGCGGGAGCCTCATTCCGAATCGACCGGAATGTGCGCTCACGCGGCGGCCGGGTCGCCGGGCGGGCCTTCAGCTCACCTTGCCCGCGCCGGCGCCCACGCGGATCTTCGGGCTCCTCGCCTCGGCTTCGGCCCGGGCGGCGGCCTCGTCCTTCCCGCTGCTCGGGGCGGCGCCCTCGGCGGCGCGCTGGCCGTCACCCGAGGGCGCTGCGCCGTCGCCGGCGGAGACCTGCGCCGCCACCACCTCGGCGGCCACCTCGGCCGCGAGGTCGTGGATGTTCTCTCCGGCCTCGTGGGCCGCCTTCTTCACCTCAAGGACGAGGCCGACGGACGTCTTGACGACGCCTCGCACCAGCGGCTTGAGGAGACGCTTGGCCAGTGGCGCGACGATGAGGCCGACCAGGAAGGGCGGTACTAGGGGCGGCATGATGCTCCATCCTCT
Organism: Kitasatospora sp. NPDC056731; assembly: GCF_040687675.1. NCBI lineage: Bacteria > Bacillati > Actinomycetota > Actinomycetes > Kitasatosporales > Streptomycetaceae > Kitasatospora > Kitasatospora sp. NPDC056731. The sequence goes on along the minus strand of NZ_JBFBNR010000050.1, from coordinate 10,307 downwards.
CTACGCGGACGTATGACAGGGACCCCGGGCGACTGCGGACGCACCGGAGTACCGCACGACTAGGCGGACGGAAGCATCCGACTGTGGAATTCGACGTTCCCTGCCGGATTTCCCGCCGGGATGAATTCCGCACTCGATGGATCAACCGCCCGCTCTTGCTTCACCGTAGTCGAGCCGGGTCCATCGAAGCCAAACCTTCTCATCCGGTTTCACTCGTGCGAGTGTTCTCGGCCCGTTTTTGTAGCTCGGATTAACGAACAAATGCCCACCCGACAATCCGTTCATATTCTTTTTTCACTCATCGGGGCCTGCCGAGTTCACGTGCCACCCGCCGCCGGAGGGCGGGAAACGGCAGCCCGCCGCCGCCCAGGACCGCCTCGTGGAAGGCCCGCACCTCGAACCCGCCGCCCGGACCGGCCTCGGCCCGGACCCCGGGACCGGCCTCGGCCCACTCCCGCAGCCGGGCGAACTCCAGATACCCCGCACGGTAGGACAGCGCCTGCCCGGGCAGGTCCGTCGAGTACCGCAGCAGGTCCGAGGCAATCTGGGCGTCCGCCTCGGTGGAGTTGGCGCGCATGAAGTCCCGCGCCTGCTCCAGTCCCATGGTGCCGAGGTTGAGCCCGGTGTCGACGACGAGGCGCTGCGCGGTGAACCGCTCCTGCGCGAGGCGCCCGTACGCGTCCCACGGGTCGTCGTAGAGGCCCATCTCCCAGCCCAGACCGGCCGCGTACTCGGCCCAGCCCTCGTTGAACGCGCCGAACCCGGCCACTTCACGGCGCAGCCGGGGCAGCGCCCGGTTCTCCGCCTGGCGGGCCAGGTGGAAGTGGTGGCCCGGAGCCAGCTCGTGGTAGATCAGCGAGGCCGCGCCCAGCAGCGACCGCCCTTCCAGCCCCGCCCCGTTGTAGCGGTAGCGCCCGACCGGGTCCGCCGCCGTGGGCTGCTGGTAGTACCCGAACGTCAGCCCCGCCTCCAGCGCCGGATCCAACCGGGCCAGCCCGTACGGGGCGCCCGGCAGCGCGGCGAACCACCGCGGCAGCAGCGGGGCCAGCCGGTCGAGGTAGCGGCGGTAGCGGGCCTCGACCTCCTCCGGCGTGCGGGCGTACAGCCGGGGCTCGCTCCGCAGCCGCTCGTGGAACTCCTCCTCGGGGCCCGGGAATCCGAGGGCGGTACGGACCTCCCGCATCCGCTCGGCCAGTTCGCGGCACTGCTCGCGGCCGAGCTCGTGCAGCCGCTCGGGCCGCGTCCCACCGCCCGTGTACGTCCGGACGAACTCCCGGTACGCCTCCTCACCGCCTTCGTAGCGCGCCCAGCCCACGGCCTGCGGCGCCTCGCGCAGCTGGTCCGGACCGTCGACGACGGCGAGCAGGCCGTCGAAGGCCGGCAGCAGCTCGGCTTCCACCAGCCGCCGCACGCCGTCTCGGACGCGTCCGCGCTCGGCCGGCCCCAGCCCGCCGAGCCGGCCCTCGTCCACCTCCACGCGCTCCGCCACCGACGCCCGCAGGCCCGCCAGGGTGGCGCGCACCCCGGGCAGGGCCGGGGCGGGCACCCGGAAGCCGCGCACGGCCTGCCCCGCCGCCTTGTCGCCGATCGAACCGACCACCCGGGCCAGCTCGCGCACCAGCACCAAGTACCTTTCGGCGTCCGACGGTTGGTCGAAGCGGTGGGGCCGCAGGGCGGCATCGACGTACTGCGACAACGGGAACAGCCGGTACGGCGTGACGGCGGGCGTCAGCCAGTAGCAGCGGTGGGCCCGCAGCTCCTGCTCGGCCGACCCGACGAGGAAGGCGGCCGTATCGGCATCGGCGCCGCAGAGCTCCGCGCCGTCGAGCGCCCGGACCCCCTCCACGACCACCCGGACCCGCTCCACGACGCCCGCGGCGAATCGCGCCCGCTCCTCGGCCTCGGCCGGCGACTCCCTCGGCAGCGACTCGACCGGGAGCCCCTGCCGGGCCCGCAGCAGCGGGTCGCGCTCCAACAGGAACTCCCAGTAGCGGTCCGCCAGCCGACCGATCTCCCGGCCCGGTTCATTCGTCCTCATCCGGCCATCCTGCCGAGGACGCGCCGCCCGGCCACCCCGGTCCGCGGACAACCGGCCACGGCATCCCCCTAACGGGTGAACCGGATCGGCCCCCGCCACCCGTACCCCCTTCCGCCCGCCAAGGCGGCACACGGCCCAGGCCTTTCGAACAGGCTTGCCGTACAGGTGAGTTGACTCGCCAGCGTCAGCACTCGGTGGCACCATGACGCCATGCCCCGTCGCCCCCTGCCGGTCCCGCTGGCGGCTGCCCTGACCACCGCGGCCGTCACGGCCGGCGCACTCACCGGCTGCGGCAGCGTCGCCCCCTCCTCCACGACCGGTCCCCTCGTGGACCGCGGGACCGTACGGATCGCGGCCGCCAGCGAGACGCCCAGCTTCAACCCGTACACGGCCTTCGGCGCCGGCCCGGCCCGCTACGCCTACGACTCGCTGGTCAACGTCTCCGCCGACGCCACCCTGGTCTCCGGCCTGGCCTCCTCCTGGGAGGCCACCACCACCACGGCCGCCTTCACCCTCCGCCCGGGAATCACCTGCTCCGACGGCACCCCCCTCACCGCCACGGCCGTCGCCCGCGCACTCACCTACGCCGGCGACCCGGCCCACCAGCTCGCCGGCGCCCAGACCGTCCTGCCCACCGTCCCGTACACCGCGAGCGCCGACGACTCGACCGGCACCGTGACGGCGACCACCACCGCCCCCTTCCCGTTCCTCACCCGCACGCTCGGACTGCTGCCGATCGTCTGCCCCGCCGGCCTCGACCGGCCCCAGTCGCTGGACCGCTCCACCCACGGCACCGGACCGTACGTGCTGACCCACTACACCCCGGGCGGGCCGTACGAGTTCACCGTGCGCGAGGGCTACACCTGGGGCCCCGCCGGGGCGACCACCGCGGCCGACGGCCTCCCCGCCCACATCGTCATCTCCGTGCTGCCCCAGGCCTCCACCGCCGCCAACCTGCTGCTCACCGGCGGCATCGACATCGCGAGCGTCAACGGACCCGACCGCGCCCGGCTCACCGACCACGGCCTGGCCACCGCCGACGTGGCGACCGTCATCGGGCTGACCTTCTTCAACCAGCGCCCCGGCCGCCCCCTCGCCGACCCGGCCCTGCGCCGGGCCCTGGTGTCCGCACTCGACCGCCAGGGGCTCGCCAACGTCGCCGTCGGCGGCACCGGCACACCCGCCACCGACTTCGGCGCGCAAGGCGCCGTCTGCCACGCCGACCTCGCCGCCGCCAACCTGCCCGCACAGGACGCCACCGAGGCACTGCGCGCCGCCGGCTGGACCCGCGCCGCCGACGCCCGACTGACGAAGGACGGCCGACCGCTCCGGCTGCGCCTGATCACCAGCCCCGACCTCGGCCCGACACTGGCACCCGTCGCCGAGCTGATGGCCCGCTCCTGGACGGCCCTGGGCGCGGACGTCAAGCTGGTCACCGAGAGCCTGCCCGCCCTCGTCAACGCCATGTACCAGACCGGCGACTTCGACGTCGTCGTCGGCACCTCCCCCGGCTTCGCCCTGCCCGTCGGCTTCATCCCGTTCTTCTCCGGTCCGACGCCCGCCCAGGGCCTCAACTTCGCGGGCGTGGCCAATCCCGCATACGACGCCCTGGTCGCCCAGGCCCTTCGGGAGCCGGACACCGCAGGCTGCGCCACCTGGAACCGGGCCGCCGCCGCGCTCCTCCGCTCCGCCGACGCCCTGCCGATCGCCGACGGCCGCAGCACCGTGTACGGGCGCAGCACCACCTTCGCCACGACCTTCGGCGGCCAGGTCATCCCCACCAGCATCCGCCTGCACCGATGACCGGGGGATCCCGCGTGACCGCACCCCGTCGTTCGCCGCCTCTGCCGCGTCTCCCGCGTCTGCCGTGGAAGCTCATGCCGCGTCTCCTGCGGCACCCGTGGACGGTGTTCCTCGGCCGGCGCACCGCCCGGCTGCTCCTCTCACTCGGGGTCGTGCTCACCGCCTCGTTCGCGATGATCCGCCTGGTGCCCGGAGACCCGGTCCGCGCGGCGCTCGGCGTCGACGCCTCCCCCGCCCTCGTGGCCGCACGCCGGCATCAACTCGGGCTCGACGAACCCTTCCTGGCCCAGTACCGGCACTATGTCGACGGCCTCGTGCACGGCGACCTCGGCACCTCGCTGGTCACCTCGACACCGGTCGCGGAGCTCGTCCGCACCCGGCTGCCGGCCACCCTCGAAATCGCCGGCCTGGCCTTCCTCGTCACCCTCGCCGTCGCCCTGCCCTGCGGTCTGCTCGCCGCCGTCCGCACCCGGGACGGCCGGCACCCGCGCAGCGAACTGGCGTTCACCACGCTCACCGCCGGCCTGGCCGGGATCCCCGACTTCGTCCTGGCCGCCGGGCTCACCGCGCTGCTGGCCGTCGGCCTCCAACTGCTGCCGGTGGCCGGCACGGCGGGCGCCGGCTCCTTCGTCCTGCCGGTCCTCGCACTCTCCGTGGCGCCCACCGCCGTCCTGGTGCGCATCGTCCGGGTGGAGGCGCTGAAAGTGCTGTCCGAGGACTACCTGCGCACCGCCCGCGGAAAGCGGCTGTCACCGCTACGCCGCTACCTGCGGCACGCGGCGCCGAACATGGCCACCGCCGCGCTCACCGTCGCCGGAGGCCTGCTGCCCGCCCTGATCGCCGGCACCGTGCTGGTGGAGAAGGTCTTCGCCTGGCCCGGCATCGGTTCGGCCCTGGCGCAGTCCGTGAGCTCGCAGGACTACCCGGTGATCCAGGCGATGGTCCTGATCCTGGGCACGACCGTCCTGCTCGCCGCGCTCCTGGTCGACGTGCTGCTGGCGCTGCTCGACCCGCGCTCGACGATCCGGGAGAGCTGAGGCACCGATGTCCCTTCCCACCAGGTACCTCCGCTCGCCCATGGCCTGGGCCACCACCGCCATGCTGTCCTCTCTGATCGTGCTCGCGCTGGCGGGCCCGCTCCTCTGGGGCGCGGCGGCGGACCTCCCCGACCCCTCAGCGGTGCTGCAAGGCCCCTCCACCGCCCACCCCTTCGGCACCGACAACCTCGGACGGGACCTGCTCGCCCGGGTCCTGACCGCCACCCGGCCCTCCCTGCTGCTCGCGCTGGCCGCGACCACGATCGGCGCGAGCACCGGCATCCTCCTCGGCGCGTCCACCGCCGTCGTCGGCCCCCGCGCCCGCCGCCTGCTCGCGGCAGTGATCAACCTCCTGCTCGCCTTCCCCGCACTCCTGGTCGCGCTCTTCCTCGCGGTCGTGTTCGGCGCGGGCGCGGCCGGGGCGATGCTCGCCCTCGCCGTCGCCGGTGTACCCGGCTTCGCCCGGCTCGCCCAGACCCTCGCCGCCGCCGTCGCGGGCACCGACCACCTGGCCTCGGCCCGGGTCCTCGGCCTGCGCCGGCACCGGCTGCTGTGGCGGCACGTCCTACCCAATATCGCCGAACCGCTGCTGCTGAGCGCGACCACGGCGGCGGGCACCTCCCTTGTCGCGCTCTCCGGCCTGAGCTTCCTCGGCCTGGGCGTCCAACCGCCCGGCTACGACTGGGGGCAACTGCTCAACCAGGGGCTCGACCGGATCTACGCCCAGCCGCTGCCCGCCCTCGCCCCCGGCCTGGCCATCCTCTACGCGGCGGTGACGTTCCAACTGCTCGGCGAGGTCCTGGCAGGAGGCGCCGCCCGGCGCAACCCGGCGGCCCGCGCGGACCGTACGCCCCGGCGACCGATCGCGCCGAGTGGGCCGAGCGGGCCGAGCGGGCCCGCCGAGGACGGCCTCGTACTCCAGGTCGAGGACCTGAGCGTCGAACTCCCCACCCCCGACGGCGTGATCCGGCCCGTCCGCGGCGTGAGCCTCTCCCTGCGGCCGGGCGAGATCGTCGGGCTCGTCGGCGAGTCCGGCTCCGGCAAGTCGCTCACCGCGCTCGCGATCGCCGACCTGCTCCCCGAGCGCGCCCGGGTCTCCCATCGCACCCTCCGGCTGCTCGGCGCCGACCTGGACGCCATGACGCCGAAACAGCGCGACCGGCACCTCGCGACCGGCCTGGCCATGGTCTTCCAGAACCCGGCCACGGCACTCAACCCGTCACTCCGGATCGCCACCCAGCTCACCGAGGCACCCCGTACCCACCTCGGCACGAGCCGCACCCAGGCCCTGCGGGACGCCGAGGACGCCCTGCACCGGGTGGCCCTTCCCCCCGCCCTGCTACGGGCCCGCCCCCACCAGCTCTCCGGCGGCCAGCGCCAGCGCGTGATGATCGCCGCCGGCCTGATGATGCGGCCCGGCCTGATCATCGCCGACGAGCCGACGACCGCCCTCGACACCACCGTGCAGCGACAGATCACCGACCTGCTCTCCGACCTGCGACGGGACACCTCCGCCGCCGTCCTGTTCATCAGCCACGACATCGCGCTCGTGAGCGGATTCTGCGAACGCGTCCTGGTGATGTACGCGGGCTCCGTCGTCGAGGCCCTCCCCGCCGACCGGCTCGCCACCGCCGCCCGGCACCCCTACACCCGGGCCCTGGTCGCCTCGGTGCCGGACCTCACCGCGGACCGCGACCGGCCGCTGCCCACCGTGGCGGGCACGCCGCCCGACCCGATCGCCCCCGCCCCGGGCTGCCCGTTCGAGCCCCGCTGCCCGTACCGGCTGGACCGCTGCGCCCGGGAGGCTCCGCGGCTGGACGACGTCGACGCGCTCCAGCAGGTCGCCTGCTGGAACCCCCCGCCGGTGGAGGCAGAAGCAGACCAGGCGACGTCAGAGCAGGCTTCAGAACAGGCGACGGAACATCAGGTGGAGGCGGACCCGTCATGACCAGCCTGCGGCTCTGCGACCTCACCGTCCGCCACCACGGCCCGCGCGGCCCGGTCACCGCCGTGGACCGCGTCTCACTGGAGGTCCCGGCCGGCACCACGCTCGGGCTCGTCGGCGAATCCGGCTCGGGGAAGTCGACCCTGGCCCGCGCGATCGTCGGGCTCGCCCCCGTGCACGGGGGCCGGGTCCTCGTCGACGGCCAGGACGTCCGGGTCCGTACCGTCCGCGCCCGGCGCCGGCTCGGCCGCCTGGTCCAGATCGTCCTCCAGGACCCGGACACCGCGCTCGACCCCCGGATGACCGTCCGCCAGACCCTCGTCGAGGCCGCCACCGTCTTCCACCGGCTCGACCGGCACGCCCGTACCGAGCGCGTCGCCGAGCTGCTCGACCTCGTCGGACTGGACCCCCGGCTCGCCGGCCGCCTGCCCCGGCAACTGTCCGGCGGCCAGCGCCAACGGGTCGCCGTCGCCCGCGCCCTGGCCGTCGGACCCGGACTCCTGATCGCCGACGAGATCACCTCGGCCCTCGACGTCTCGGTGCAGGCGTCCGTCCTCAACACGATCCGCGAACTCCGGCAACGGCTCGGCCTGTCCATGCTGTTCATCGGCCACAACCTGCCCGCGGTCTGCTACGTCTCCGATACGGTGGCGGTGATGCAGCGCGGTCGGATCGTCGAAACGGGCCCCACCGACGCCCTCCTGCGCGACCCGCAGCACCCCTACACGCGGGAGCTCCTCGCCTCCGTCCCCCGCCTGTCCGGCCCACCGCCCTCCCGGAGGTCCCGATGACCCTCGACCGACCCGACGCGGTGGTGGTCGGAGCCGGGGTGATCGGCACCGCCATCGCCCTCGAACTCGCCCGCACCGGACGGCAGGTGGTCGTCGTGGACAAGGCCGGCGCGGCCGGCCACGGATCGACCGGCGCCTCCAGCGCGATCGTCCGGTTCAACTACTCCACCTTCGACGGCGTCGCCACGGCCTGGGAGTCCCTCCACCTGTGGGCGTCCTGGCCCGAGCACCTCGGGCTCACCACCGACCGCCGCCCGCTCGCGGCCTTCCGCCGCACCGGCGCCGTGCTGCTCGACCCGCCCTTCCCCGAACCCGCCGACACCGCGGCCCTGTTCGACCTGGCCGGCGTCCCGTACGAACGGTGGGACACCGCCGCCCTACGCGGGCGCCTGCCCGGGATCGACGCCGGGCGGTACTGGCCGCCGAAGCCCGTGGACGACGACGCCTTCTTCGACGGCCCGGCCGGTGAGCTCGGTGCCCTGTTCACCCCGGACGCCGGGTTCGTCGACGACCCGCAGCTCGCGGCCCAGAACCTCGCCGATGCGGCGGGCGAGCTGGGTGCGCGCTTCCTGTTCCACCGCACCGTGGTGGCCGTCGACCGGCGCGCGGACCGCGTGGCGGGCCTCCGCCTGGCCGACGAGGCCCGGATCGCCGCGCCGGTCGTGGTCAACGCCGCCGGCCCGTGGTCGGGAGGCCTCAACCGGCTGGCGGGTGTCGGCAGCGACTTCACCATCGGAGTACGTCCCCTGCGCGAGGAGGTCCACCAGATCGCCGCGCCCGACAACTCCACCACCGACCCCGCCACCGACCCCACCGCCGACTCCGCCACCGGCTCCGGGCCGCTTCCGGTCGTCGCCGACGTCGACCTCGGCACCTACCTGCGCCCGGCCGCCGGGGGCCGCCTGCTCATCGGCGGCACCCAGCCGGCCTGCGACCCAGCGGAGTGGATCGACGACCCGGACGAGGCCGACCCGCGCCCCACCGCCCACCGCTTCCGCACCCAGGTGACCCGCGCGGCCCGCCGCTTCCCCGGGCTCACCGTCCCCAGCCGGCCCGTCGGCGTCGCGGGCGTGTACGACGTCGCCGACGACTGGACCCCGATCTACGACCGCACCGCCCTCGACGGCTACTACGTCGCCATGGGTACGAGCGGCAACCAGTTCAAGAACGCCCCGCTCGTGGGCCGCTACCTCGCGACCCTGATCGACCTGGTCGAAGCCGGCCACGACCACGACGGCGACCCGGTCCGCTACCGCTGCGAGCACACCGGCAACGTCGTCGACCTGGGCGCCTTCTCCCGCCGCCGCCCCGTCCGGACCGGCTCCGCCCGCACGGTCATGGGCTGAGGGTGCGCAGTTCGCTCACCAGATCCGCGACCACCCCGACCACGAACCCGGGCTCCTCGGTCGGGAAGTCATGGCCGGTGCCCGTCGGCGTGTGCACCACCCGGGACGCGGTCGACGCCGCCAGGTAGCGGGTCCGGGCCCCGAGGTAGAACCGGCCGATCCGCTCGGCCTCCGCGGCGTCCCCGGCGGCCGCCAGCACCGTCTCCCCGCCCGTGAGGTCGCGGGGTATGACCAGCACCAGCGGCAGGTCGCCGAGGTCCCCGTCGTAGACCACGGTCTCCCAGCCCACCTCCGCCAGGCCGGCGGGCGAGAGCTCCGCGAAGATCGACGCGGCTGCGCAGTAGTGGCCGGTCCGACCGCCACGGCCACGGCCCCGGTGAGCACCGAACAAGTGCCGCACCGCCGTCAGCAGGAACTCCCGGCGCATGCCCGCGACCAGCCGGTTGGGCGGCGCGAAGGCGATGACCTCCAGGGGCGTCGGATCCAGCAGCACGAGTCCGGCCACCAGATCCGGCCGCCGCCTGGCGGCATTCGCGACCAGCAGCCCGCCGAAGGAATGGCCGACGAACACGTACGGGGCCCGCTCCCCCGCCGCCTCCAGCGCGGCCACCAGCTCCTCCGCCTCGGCCGCCGTCGTCCTCGGGAAGGGCCCGACGTCACTCCAGCCCGAGCCGAACCGGTCGACCAGCACCGAGCGGGTCCGGGCCGCCATCATCGTGTGCAGCTGCCCGAACTCCTCGCCCGGCGCGTGCCCGCCCGGCATCCAGACCACCGTCGGCCCGTCCCCGGCAGCCCCCTCGGCGAGGACGTGCATCCGGCGCCCGCCCACCCCGACCAGCCGCCCCGGCGCCCTGCCCGCCTCCACTGCCCGGCCCACCAGCAGCAGATGCCGCACCGCGCCGACCGCCAGCACCACACCCGCAGCCACCACTAAGCACCCGAGCGCCACCGCCCACCCCGCGCCGCCCCCGACCAGCCCGACCCCCACGCCCACCACCAGCACCGCGACCGGCACTCCCAGCCAGTCCCGGCTCAGCAACGCGAGCAGGGCATCCGCCACCCGTCCGTTCCGGCGCATCGGTCCTCCACGGCATCCGAGAGGCGACCTCTCCCCCTGTTCTTCCCGCATCCACCCGTGCCGACGCGCCCCCACGAACACGCATTCGACACACCGGGGCCTGTCCGTCCCGCGCCCCGCCGCCGTGTCGCTGCCCATCGGAGAGGAGCCGGCCACCAGGCTGCATCTCCATCTCCGGAAATGCAAAGAACCCCCATCCGGTTTCCCGGATGGGGGTTCTCTGTGAATGATTGTTCGGCGGCGTCCTACTCTCCCACAGGGTCCCCCCT
>NZ_JBFBNR010000049.1:0-52481 GCF_040687675.1 Kitasatospora sp. NPDC056731 | reverse complement strand
GTTGACTTTTGGCACGCTGTTGAGTTCTCAAGGAACGGACACTTCCTTCGGACCGCCTTCCAGCGGGCCCTCCGGGCGCTTCGTTCTTTCGTGTTCCCAGCTTACCAGATGTTTTCCGCTCCGTTTACCGGAGGTTTTCGCATCTGAAATCTGGTGTTAACCGCCAAGTCGCGGCGACTCGCCCAACCATAGCGGGTCGCCCACCGGAGTGCGAATCGAGGCGCTCCCGGTGTCACCCGGTCGGCGGCATGATTTGTTGCTCTCGCGAGCATATACAGCAATGGTCCCGATTCGCCAAGATGCCTGTAGAGTGCGGCGCATCGACTAAGAGGACTAGACCACTAAACGGTCGGTGAGCCGCCGGACGACGAGCCGGGCTGGGCGTGGGTCTTCGCTCGGGAATGTCGGCAGATGTCCGAAGTTGACATGATTTAGGCTTCAGTCGATCGTCCTGCCGCTGCTCGCGGCCGCTCGCTGTACCGCTCACTTGGGAGGCACAACCATGACCACTGTGACGTCGCCGCTGACCGGCAAGGTCGTCGGGCTCGCCGGCGTGCCCGACCCGGTGTTCTCCGGCGCGATGGTCGGCCCCGGCACCGCGATCGACCCGGAGCGCCGGCCGACCGAGGCGGTCGCTCCGGTGGACGGCGTCGTCGTCTCCATGCACCCGCACGCGTTCGTCGTGGTGGACGCCGAGGGCCACGGTGTACTGACCCACCTGGGGATCGACACCGTGCAGCTGAACGGCGAGGGCTTCGAGCTGCTGGTCAACAAGGGCGACACGGTGACCCGCGGTCAGGCCGTCATCAAGTGGGACCCGGCCGCCGTCGAGGCCGCGGGCAAGTCGCCCATCTCGCCGATCGTGGCGCTGGAGGCGAGCGCCGACTCGCTCGGCGGCCTGCGGGAGGACGGCGAGGCCGTCTCTGGCGAGCCCCTGTTCAGCTGGAACTGACCTCTTACTTTGCACACACCCGCCCCGCAGGAGTTGTCGGGGCGGCCCGGCACACAGCGGTTCCCGGCGGGGCCGCTCCTCTCAGCGGAGACAGGTGACATGAAGAAGACGCTGCGCGGCGTGGGTGTCAGCCACGGGGTCGCGATCGGCCAGGTGCGGCACATGGGGACGGCGGTGCTGGAGCCCCCGGCCACCCAGATCCCGACCGAGGACGCCCCGCGCGAGCAGGCCCGCGCCCAGGCCGCCGTCGAGGCGGTCGCCGCGGACCTGATCGCCCGCGGCAACCTGGCCGGTGGCGAGGCGCAGGCCGTCCTGGAGGCCCAGGCGCTGATGGCGCAGGACCCGGAGCTGATGGCCGACGTGTCCCGCCGGATCGCCGTCGGCAGCAGCGCCGAGCGCGGTGTGTACGACGCCTTCGCCGCCTACCGGGCGCTGCTCGCCTCCGCCGGCGACTACCTGGCCGGGCGGGTCGCCGACCTGGACGACGTCCGCAACCGCATCGTGGCCCGGCTGCTGGGCGTGCCGATGCCGGGCGTGCCGGACAGCGACGAGCCGTACGTGCTGTTCGCGCGGGACCTGGCGCCGGCCGACACCGCGCTGCTCGACCCGACGCTGGTGCTCGGCTTCGTGACCGAGGAGGGCGGGCCGACCAGCCACAGCGCCATCCTGGCGCGGGCGTTGGGCGTGCCGGCCGTGGTCGCGCTGCCCGCTGCGACGGACGTCGCCGAGGGCACCGTCGTCGCCGTGGACGGCAGCTCCGGTGACGTGCTGCTGGAGCCCTCGCAGGAGAAGCAGGACGAGCTGCGGGCGGTCGCCGCCCAGCGCAAGGCCGCGCTGGCCGCGTCCTCCGGCCCGGGGCAGACCTCGGACGGCCACCGCGTGCCGCTGCTGGCCAACGTGGGCGGCCCGGCGGACGTGCCGGCCGCGCTGGAGAACGGCGCCGAGGGCGTCGGCCTGTTCCGGACCGAGTTCCTCTTCCTGGACGACTCCGCGAAGGCGCCCACCGAGGAGAAGCAGGTCGAGGCGTACCGCAAGGTGCTGGAGGCGTTCCCGGAGGGCCGGGTCGTGGTCCGGGCGCTGGACGCGGGCGCGGACAAGCCGCTGGACTTCCTCACCCCGGCCGACGAGCCGAACCCGGCGCTCGGCGTGCGCGGTCTGCGCACCCTGCTGGAGCACCCGGAGGTGCTGCGGACGCAGCTGCGGGCGCTGGCCAGGGCCGCCGAGGGCCTGCCGGTGCACCTTGAGGTGATGGCCCCGATGGTGGCCGACCGCAAGGACGCCAAGGACTTCGCCCAGGCGTGTCGCGAGGCGGGGTTGGAGGCCAAGTTCGGCGCGATGGTGGAGATCCCGTCGGCCGCGCTGCGGGCCCGGTCGATCCTCCAGGAGGTCGAGTTCCTGTCGCTGGGGACCAACGACCTCGCGCAGTACACCTTCGCCGCCGACCGTCAGGTGGGCGCGCTGGCCCGGCTGCAGGACCCGTGGCAGCCGGCGCTGCTGGACCTGATCGCCGCGGCCGCCGAGGCGGCGCAGGCGACCGGCAAGAGCTGCGGCGTCTGCGGTGAGGCGGCCGCCGACCCGCTGCTGGCCGTGGTGCTGACCGGTCTGGGCGTCACCAGCCTCTCGATGGGCTCGGCCTCGATCCCCTACGTGCGGTCCACGCTGGCCAAGTACACGCTGGCGCAGTGCCGCCGGGCGGCCGAGGCGGCCCGGGCGACGGACAGCGCCGAGGAGGCGCGGGCCGCCGTGCAGCAGGTGCTGTCGGGCGAGTAGGACAGGCGAACAGCAGGAAGGGGTGCTCCCACCGGGCCGGTGGGAGCACCCCTTCGGCGTTTCCGGTCAGGCGGGGCTCTGCCGGTCGCGGCGGAGCTGCTCGAAGAAGCGCAGGTGGTCGATGTCGTCGACGGAGCCGGGGTTGACGGCCTGCTCCAGCGGGGTGCCGGAGAGGATCCGCTTGACCGGGACCTCGATGCGCTTGCCGGTGAGGGTGTGCGGGAGGCCGCGCACCGCGATGACCTCGTCGGGGACGTGGCGCGGGGAGAGTTCGGTGCGCAGCGAGGTGCGGATGCGACCGATCAGCCCCTCGTCGAGCTCGGCACCGGGGGCGAGGACGACGAACAGCGGCATCCAGTAGCCGCCGTCGGGCTCCTCCAGGCCGATGACCAGGGATTCGGCGATCTCGGGGAGGCGTTCGACGACCTCGTAGATGTCCGAGGAGCCCATCCGGACGCCCTGGCGGTTGAGCGTGGAGTCTGAGCGGCCGTGGATGACGACGGTGCCGCGGGAGGTGACGGTGATCCAGTCGCCGTGGCGCCAGACGCCGGGGTACATGTCGAAGTAGCTGTCGTGGTACCGGGTGCCCTCGGGGTCGTTCCAGAAGCCGGTGGGCATGGACGGGATGGGCTTGGTGACGACGAGTTCGCCGACGGTGTCGGTGTGCGGGTGGCCCTGGACGTCCCAGGACTCGACGGCGGCGCCGAGGCAGGGTGCCTGGATCTCGCCGAGGTGGACGGGCAGGGTGGGGACGCCGCCGACGAAGCAGGAGCAGACGTCGGTGCCGCCGCTGACGGAGGCGAGCCAGACGTCCTCCTTGACCTCCTCGTAGATCCAGCGGAAGCCGTCGGGCGGGAGCGGGGAGCCGGTGGTGCCGATGCAGCGGACGGCGGAGAGGTCGAGGTCGCGGCCGGGGTGCAGCTCGGCCTTGCGGCTGGCGATCACGTAGGCGGCGGAGGTGCCGAGGACGGTGGCGCGGGTGCGGGCAGCGACCGACCAGAGGGCGCCGGTGTCGGGGTGGCCGGGGCTGCCGTCGTAGGTGACGATCGTGGCCCCGACCAGGAGGCCGGCCAGCAGGAAGTTCCACATCATCCAGCCGGTGGAGGTGTACCAGAGGAAGCGGTCCCGGGGGCCGAGGTCGAGGTGGAGGCCGGCCTGCTTGAGGTGTTCGAGCAGGATGCCGCCCTGGCTCTGGACGATGGCCTTGGGCAGGCCGGTGGTGCCGGAGGAGTAGAGCACCCAGAGCGGGTGGTCGAAGGGGACGGCCTCGTAGACCGGCTCGACGTCGTCGGCGACCAGGTCGTCCCAGTGCAGGGCGCCCTCGGGGGCGGGGGCGCCGAGCAGCGGGACGTGGACGACGGTGCGCAGGGTGGGGAGTTCGCGGCGCAGTTCGGCGACGACCTCGGTGCGGTCGTGGTCCTTGCCGCCGTAGTGGTAGCCGTCGACGGCGAAGAGGACGGCGGGTTCGATCTGCTGGAGGCGGTCCAGGACGCTGCGGGCGCCGAAGTCGGGGGCGCAGCTGGTCCAGATCGCGCCGACGGCGGCGGTGGCGAGGAGGGCGACGGCGGCCTGCGGGATGTTGGGCAGGTAGGCGCTGACGCGGTCGCCGGGGCCGATGCCCCGGGCGCGCAGGGCGGCGGCCAACGAGCCGACCTGGCGGCGCAGTTCGGACCAGGTGAGGACGGCCGGCTGCTCGGTGGTCTCGTCGAGGTGCAGGACGGCCGGGCGGTCGGCGTTGGCCGGGTCCTCGGCGGCGCGCAGGGCGTGTTCGGCGTAGTTGAGGCGGGCGCCGGGGAACCAGCGGGCGCCGGGCATGGCGGGGTCGGCGAGGACGGCCTCGGGGGCCTGGGTGAAGCGGACGTCGAACCACTGGGTGATCGCGGTCCAGAAGCGGTCGAGGTCGGCGGTGGACCAGGCGTGCAGGTCGGCGTAGCGCTGGGCGGCCTGCTGGTCGTCGGCGGCCGGGGCGAGCGGGGCGGCCGGGGCGCCGTGGTGTTCGGCGGCCCAGGCCTGGAAGGCCACCAGGCTGGTGGCTGCGGCGCGAGCGGGGTTGGGGCGCCAGAGCGGCTGATCCTGGGGTGGGGTGCTCACGGTGGTGGTCTCCCGGCCGGTGGTGGGGACGGGAGTGCTTGTGGCAGGCCCGTCCGGTTGGGCTGTCGGTGCAGACCATGCCATGCGAGCGGCCGCTGCGCCAGGGTCCGCCCAGTGGGTGCCGGGCCGGTCAGCGGCCGGAGATCCCGCCGCTGGACTCACCACTGAACTCGCCGCCGAACCAGGAGCGGGAGACCCGGGTGTGGAAGGGGAAGGCGAGCGGGGTGTCGGGGGCGGCGAGCTGCCAGCCGTCGGTCTCGTCGGTGGGGCGCGAGGGCGGGAGTTCGGCGAGCGGGCGGGCCGGGAGCAGGCCGAAGAGGCAGAGGAAGCCGCCCCTGGCGTCGGAGTCGGTGGCGACCAGGGTGATGTCGGCGGAGTCGGCCATGATGCCGGTCTCCTCGCACAGTTCGCGCACGCACGCCTGCTGCCAGCTCTCGCCGTAGTCCACGTAGCCGCCGGGGAAGGCGAGTTCGCCGTAGCCGGGCTCGATGGTGCGGCGGATGACGACGAGGGTGGGGTCGGCGTCGGGGCGGGTGACCGGGAGGAGGGTGACCACGACGGGCAGCGGGTTGCGGTAGCTGATCTCGGCGCAGCCGGGGCAGGTGCGGGGCCAGCGGTCGGTGCCGGCCGGGTAGGAGGTGCCGCAGAAGTGGCAGTGGGAGAACGGCTGGTTGACCGCGCGTGTCGGGTCGTCAGTGGTCATGGCCGGATGGTAGCCGGGTGCGCGCCGCGGCCGTCAGCGGAGCTCGCCGTCGCGGGTGGGGCGGAGCAGGGCGGGGTGCAGGAGGCTGGCGTCTCCGGCGTGGTAGGTGCGGGCCCGGGGGCCGCCGCGGGCGCCGCCGCGGGCGGTGGTGGCGCCGGTGCTCTCGACGAAGCCGGGGACGGAGAGGACCTTGCGGTGGAAGTTGCCGGGGTGGAGCTTCTCGTCCCAGACGGCCTCGTAGACGGCGCGCAGGTCGGGGATGGTGAAGTCGTAGGGCAGGAAGGCGGTGGCGAGCGGGCTGTACTCGAGTTTGGCCCGGACGCGGTCGAGGCCGTCGGCGAGAATGCGCGCGTGGTCGAAGGCGAGCGTGCGGGAGGACTGGCCGGTGGGCCCGCCGACACCACCCCCGTGGGTGTCGGCGGGCGCACCGGCGGCTCGGGGTCGGCCGCCGGGCCGGGTGCCCAGGTCGAGGTCGGCGACAGGGTGCCAGGTGGCGGCTGCGGCGTCCGTGCCGGCCTGCGGGTCGGGCAGGTCGGGGGCGAAGGCGAGGTAGGCGACGGAGACGACGTGCATGCGCGGGTCGCGCTCGGGGGCGCCATAGGTGCCGAGCTGTTCGAGGTGGACGCGGCAGAGCGCGGCCTCGACTTCGGAGCCGCCGAGCAGGCCGGTCTCCTCGGCGAGTTCGCGGGCGGCGGCCTCGTCCAGGCTCTCCTCGCCGGCACGCAGGAAGCCGCCGGGCAGGGCCCAGCAGCCCTGGTAGGGCGGGGCGCCGCGCTGGACGAGCAGGACGTGCAGGCCGCCGTGGCGCAAGGTCAGGGCGACCACGTCGACGGTGACGGCGATCGGGGCATAGGCGCGCGGGTCGTAGGCGGCGAGCCACTCCTGCTCGTCCTGCTCGCTCGCGGGCGTGGTCGGGGGAGGGGTGGACGGGTCGTCCGCTTCCATCACCGGCTCCTCTCCGCGCTCGCCGCCGTACGGGGTGTTGTCGTTCTCTGGCTGAGCACAACGTAGCGATTCCGTTCCCCAGCGGCAAATGGTTTTCCGGGTCCGCGGGGATGCCCGGCTTCTAGGCTGTGACCAGGAACGACCGCGCCCGAGGAGGCCCCATGCCCACTGCTCCCCCGCCGGACTTCGCCGCGACGCTGGCGGCCGGTCCGCTGGTGCTGGACGGCGGGATGTCGAACCAGCTGGCGGCGGCCGGGCACGACCTCCTCGACGAGCTGTGGTCGGCGCGGCTGCTGGCGGACGCGCCGGAGGCGGTGGTGGCGGCGCACCGGGCGTACTTCGCGGCCGGGGCGGACGTCGCCATCACGGCGAGCTACCAGGCGAGCTTCGAGGGCTTCGCCCGGCGCGGAGTGGGCCGGGCCCAGGCCGCACGGCTGCTGGCGCGCAGCGTGGAGCTGGCCCGGGAGGCGGCGCGGGCCGAGCCGGGCGGGCGGCGGCGCTGGGTCGCGGCGTCGGTGGGGCCGTACGGGGCGGTGCTGGCGGACGGTTCGGAGTACCGGGGCCGGTACGGGCTGAGCACCGCGGAGCTGGTGGCCTTCCACCGGCCGCGGCTGGAGGCGCTGGCGGCGGCCGGGCCGGACGTGCTGGCGCTGGAGACGGTGCCGGACGCGGACGAGGCGCGGGCACTGCTGGAGCTGGTGCGCGGGCTGGGCGTGCCGGCCTGGCTGTCGTTCAGCGTGGCGGGCGGCCGGACCAGGGCGGGCCAGCCGCTGGCGGAGGCGTTCGCGCTGGCGGCCGGGGTGGACGAGGTGCTGGCGGTGGGCGTGAACTGCTGCACCCCGCAGGACGCGGACCGGGCGGTGGCGCTGGCGGCCGAGGTGACCGGCAAGCCGGTAGTGGTGTACCCGAACAGCGGGGAGGAGTGGGACGCCGCGCGCCGGGACTGGCGCGGCGAGCCGACGTTCCGCTCGGCCCGGGTGGGCGGCTGGCTGGCGGGCGGCGCACGGCTGGTGGGCGGCTGCTGCCGGGTGGGGCCGGACGGGATCGCCGCGCTGGCGGCGGAGGTCGCGGTGCGACGGGGGCGCTCGAGCGACGTCGGGGGGTGAGCGGCGCGGCGGGTCGGCGGGTCGGCGGGCGGCGGAGGTTAGTTAACGGACGGCCGAGCGCGGGTTACCGAGGGGGAAGGTGCACGGACCGCCGACGGCCTGGCAGACTCGTCCCGTTACCACTGCGGTCGACAATGTCGACCGCCTGTCAGCGCGGAGGTCCCCATGCCCGGCCCGATCCAGTCGCTCTCCCGGGCCGCCGCGATCTTGCGCCTGCTGGCCGGCGGTGAGCGCCGCCTGGGCCTGTCCGAGGTCGCGACGGCGCTGGAACTCGCCAAGGGCACCGCGCACGGCATCCTGCGCACGCTCCAGCAGGAGGGGTTCGTCGAGCAGGACCCGGAGAGCGGCAAGTACCAGCTGGGCGCCGAACTGCTGCGGCTGGGGCAGAGCTACCTGGACGTGCACGAGCTGCGGGCACGGGCGCTGGTCTGGGCGGACGACCTGGCCCGGGCGGCCGGCGAGACCGTCTACCTGGGGGTGCTGCACCAGCAGGGCGTACTGGTCGTGCACCACGTCTTCCGGCCGGACGACACCCGGCAGGTGCTGGAGGTCGGCTCGATGCAGCCGCTGCACAGCACCGCGCTGGGCAAGGTGCTGCTGGCCTACGACCCGGTCGCGCGCGGCGAGTTGGGCGACGGGCCGTACGAGTCGTACACCCTGCGGACACTGACCGAGGCGGCCGACGTGGACGCCGAGTGCGCGCTGATCCGTGAGCGCGGCTGGACGGACTCGATCGAGGAGACCTGGGAGGGCGTGGCCTCGATCGGCGCGCTGATCCAGGACCGGCGGCGCAACCCGGTGGGCGCGGTGTGCATCAGCGGCCCGGTGGAGCGGGTCTGCGAGGACGGCTTCGTGAAGCCGTCGCTGGTGGCCTCGGTGCGCAGCGCGGCACGGGCGATCTCCCGCGATCTGGGCGCCGGGCGCTTCTGAAACCCGAGGCCGCACCGGCGGCCACATCGTCACGCTGAGGCGCGGACGGGCATCGGCCTGTCCGCGCCTTGGCGTTTTGCCCCGGTTTGGCCCGCTCCGCTGGGTAACTTCGGGGGAAGGGTCACAGCTCCGTAACCCTGCCTTGACGTGAGGGCAACCAGGGGAGGAAGCTTCCGCATAACGGTCGACATTGTCGAACGATGGCCGGGAAGATCAATCCCCCGATGCGCTCACCCGCACAACGATCGGCCGACCGCCCCCACCCACACCTCCGGGCCATATGGACAAGGGAGTCTTTGTGTCCGCGTTCTCCAACGGCGACGTCTTCGTCGGCGAAACCCTCGGCACCGCCGCCCTGATACTTCTCGGTGGCGGCGTCTGCGCCGCCGTGACCCTCAAGAAGTCGAAGGCCCTCAATGCCGGCTGGCTGGCGATCACCTTCGGCTGGGGCTTCGCGGTCCTGATCGCCGCCTACATCTCGGCTCCGAAGTCCGGCGCCCACCTCAACCCGGCCGTCACCATCGCGCTCGCCATCAAGAGCGGCGACTGGAACCAGGTGCCGCTCTACCTCGGCTCCCAGTTCCTCGGCGCGATGATCGGCGCCGTGCTGGTCTGGCTCACCTACCTCGGCCAGTTCCAGGCCAACGAGGAGCCCACCCTCGGCATCTTCTCGACCGGGCCCGAGATCCGGAACCCGATCCAGAACGTCGTCACCGAGGTCATCGGCACCTTCATCCTCTGCATGGCGATCCTCACCCTCGGCAAGAACGACGGTCTGGCCGCCGGCGGCCTCAGCACCCTGATCGTGGCCCTCACGGTCGTCGGCATCGGCCTCTCGCTGGGCGGCCCCACCGGCTACGCGATCAACCCGGTCCGCGACCTCGGCCCGCGCATCGTGCACTCGCTGCTGCCCATCCCGAACAAGGGCGGCTCCGACTGGTCGTACGCCTGGGTTCCGGTCGTCGGCCCGCTGATCGGCGGCGCGCTGGCCGGCGGTCTGTACAACGCGATGTTCTAAAGGGCCGGGTTCGAACCCGCCGAGCACGGGGACCGACCACTACGTCGGGCCCACCCACCCCGAACCCCCGAATCCTGAGCCGAGGACCCTCTGATGACCTCCACTGGCAACTACATCGCCGCGATCGACCAGGGCACCACCTCCAGCCGCTGCATCATCTTCGGCGCCGACGGCCGGATCGTCGCCGTCGACCAGCAGGAGCACCGGCAGATCTTCCCCCAGCCCGGCTACGTCGAGCACGACGCCGCCGAGATCTGGACCCGGGTGCAGT
Organism: Kitasatospora sp. NPDC056731; assembly: GCF_040687675.1. Lineage (NCBI taxonomy): Bacteria > Bacillati > Actinomycetota > Actinomycetes > Kitasatosporales > Streptomycetaceae > Kitasatospora > Kitasatospora sp. NPDC056731. The sequence goes on along the minus strand of NZ_JBFBNR010000049.1, from coordinate 42,695 downwards.
CGGTCGTCCGCGGCGCGCTGGAGAAGGCCGGCCTGACCAAGGACGACATCCGCGCGATCGGCATCACCAACCAGCGCGAGACCACCGTCCTGTGGGACAAGAACACCGGCGAGCCGGTCCACAACGCGCTGGTGTGGCAGGACACCCGCACCGAGGGCCTCTGCCGCGAGCTCGGCCGCAACGTCGGCCAGGACCGCTTCCGCCGCGAGACCGGCCTCCCGCTCGCCAGCTACTTCGCCGGCCCGAAGATCCGCTGGCTGCTGGACAACGTCGAGGGCCTGCGCGAGCGCGCCGAGGCCGGCGACATCCTGTTCGGCACCATGGACACCTGGGTGATCTGGAACCTCACCGGTGGTGTCAACGGCGGCAAGCACGTCACCGACGTCACCAACGCCAGCCGCACCATGCTGATGAACCTGCACACCCTGCAGTGGGACGACAAGATCGCCGAGTCGATCGGCGTGCCGATGGCCGTCCTGCCGGAGATCCGCTCCTCCGCCGAGGTCTACGGCGAGGCCGTCGGCGACCTGGCCGGCGTCCCGGTCGCCTCCGCGCTCGGCGACCAGCAGGCCGCGCTGTTCGGCCAGACCTGCTTCGACGAGGGCGAGGCCAAGTCCACCTACGGCACCGGCACCTTCCTGCTGCTCAACACCGGCGAGAAGATCGTCAACTCGTACCACGGCCTGCTGACCACCGTCGGCTACCGGATCGGCGACCAGGCCCCGGTCTACGCCCTGGAAGGCTCGATCGCCGTCACCGGCTCGCTCGTCCAGTGGCTGCGCGACCAGCTCGGCATCATCTCCACCGCCGCCGAGATCGAGACCCTCGCCAACACCGTCGAGGACAACGGCGGCGCCTACTTCGTCCCGGCCTTCTCCGGCCTGTTCGCCCCGTACTGGCGCTCCGACGCCCGCGGTGTGATCGCCGGCCTGACCCGGTACGTCACCAAGGGCCACCTGGCCCGGGCCGTCCTGGAGGCCACCGCCTGGCAGACCCGCGAGGTCGTCGACGCCATGCAGAAGGACTCCGGCGTCGAGCTCACCGCCCTCAAGGTCGACGGCGGCATGACCAGCAACAACCTGCTCATGCAGAACATCGCCGACGTCCTGGACGTCCCGGTCGAGCGCCCGTACGTGGCCGAGACCACCGCCCTCGGCGCCGCCTACGCGGCCGGGCTCGCCGTCGGCTTCTGGACCGACCTCGACACCCTGCGGGCCAACTGGCACCGCGCCGCCGAATGGACCCCGCGCATGGACGAGGCCACTCGGGAGCGCGAGTACAAGAAGTGGCTCAAGGCCGTGGAGCGCACCATGGGCTGGGTGGAGGAAGAAGAGACCGACTGACCGACAAGCCGGTCGGGGCCCCGAGCCCCGACCGGCCGCCCGCCGTTCCGGCAGCGGGTGTCACCGCGTTTCACCGGCCCGCCGCACCGGGCCGACCGGCCTCTCAGCAGAGGCCGCACCGCACACGAGAGGAGTAACGGCGCCGCCTGACCCGCGCGCCGTACACAACCACCATGGCAACCATCCCGACCCTGGGCGCCGAGCGCACCGCCGGCCGCACCGCCTCCCGCGCCGAGACCCGTGAGCTGCTCGGCAAGGCCACCTACGACCTGCTGGTGATCGGGGGCGGCATCCTCGGCACGGCCGTCGCCTGGACCGCCTCCCAGGCCGGACTCAAGGTCGCCATGGTCGACGGCGGCGACTTCGCCGGCGCCACCTCCAGTGCCTCCTCCAAGCTCGTCCACGGCGGTCTGCGCTACCTGCAGACCGGCGCGGTCAAGCTCGTCGCCGAGAACCACAAGGAGCGCCGCGCGCTCGCCACCGACGTCGCGCCGCACCTGGTCAACCCGCTGACCTTCTTCGTACCGGTCTACAAGGGCGGCCCGCACAGCGCGCCCAAGCTCGGCGCCGGCGTCTTCCTGTACTCCGCGCTGTCCGCCTTCCGCGACGGCATGGGCCGGGTCTCCACCGCCGCGCACGCCGCCCAGCAGGTGCCCGCGCTGCGCACCGAGGGCCTGCGCTCGGTGGCCGTCTACGGCGACCACCAGATGAACGACTCGCGCGTCGCCGTGATGACCGTGCGCGCCGCCGTCGACGCCGGCGCCGTGGTGCTCAACCACGCCGAGGTCACCGGCCTGCGCTTCACCGGCGGCCGGGTCACCGGCGCCGAGCTGCGCGACCGCCTGGACGGCACCGAGTTCGGCATCGACGCCCGCCTGGTGCTCAACGCCACCGGCCCGTGGGTGGACCACCTGCGCAAGATGGAGGACGCCGGCGCCGCGCCGTCGATCCGCCTCTCCAAGGGCGCCCACGTCGTCGTCAAGCGCCGCTCGCCGTGGCGCGCCGCGCTGACCATCCCGATCGACAAGTACCGCGTCTCCTTCGCCATCCCGTGGGAGGACCACGTCCTGCTCGGCACCACCGACGAGGAGTACACCGGCGACCCGAAGGACGTCCGGGCCACCGAGGCGGACATCGACCAGATCATGGGCGAGGCCGCGCACGCCATCCGCGACGAGCACCTCGACCGCGACCTGATCACCTACTCCTTCGCCGGCCTGCGAGTGCTGCCCGGCGGCCCGGGCGACACCGCCGCCGCCAAGCGCGAGACGGTCGTCACCGAGGGCAAGGGCGGCATGCTGTCGGTCGCCGGCGGCAAGTGGACCACCTACCGCCACATCGGCCGCACCGTGCTGGAGAAGCTGGCGCACGTGCCCGGCACCAGCCTCGGCGAGGACATGTCCCCGATCGCGGCGACCGTGCCGCTGCCGGGTGTCGGCGCGCCGAACGCCGTCGCGCACCGGCTGCTGATCGACCGCGACCCGGGCTCCCGGATGGAGCCGCTGGTGGCCAAGCACCTGGCCAGCCACTACGGCACGCTGTCCTTCGAGATCGCCCGCATGATCGACGAGAACCCGGAGCTGGGCCGGCCGATCCACGAGGACGGCCCGGACGTCTGGGCGCAGGTCGCCTACGCGGCCGACAGCGAGTGGGCGTACACGGCGGACGACGTGCTGCGGCGCCGCACCACGATGACCGTGCGCGGGCTGGACACGCCGGAGATCCGGGACGAGGTCGAGGCCTTCCTCGCGAAGCGCGGAACCAAGTAGGCGCAGCCTCGCGAAGGGCGGGCACCCGGGTTTTCCGGGTGCCCGCCCTTCGCGCATGATTCTCCCTGATGATGATCTTGTCTGGATTTCGGACCGCCCGCCGCGCCGCAGGTCTGCCTGCGGCGGGCCTCGCGGTCGCGCTGCTCACCGGGTGCTCCGGCGGGGCCTCGGAGGCCGAGCTGGCGTACAAGGCCGACTACGCCGCCCATCCGCACCTGCGGGTGACGGGGTACCCGTCCACCGGCACGCTCGGCGTGGTCCAGCAGCTGGTGTGGCGGCTCGCCGAAGGGGCCGAGGGGCGGCTGGCGGAGCTCGGCGCCTCGGACGGCGGGGACAGCGGGGACAGCGGGGACGCTTCGGCGGCCTGGGTCCGCGAGTACGGACGGGGGGCCCAGGGGGCCGTCACGGCTGACTTCCAGGACGACCCGGCCGAGCGGCAGACCGTGGTGCTGACCTTCCACGACACCGGACAGGTGAAGGAGCTGGTGCTCCGGCCCGGCGGCCGCGCCGGCGGCGACGGTTGGCGGGTCGTGCTGCGTTAGCTGTCGGGGCCGCTGGGCTGAGCCCCGGCCGTCGGGCACGCCCGAGGGGCGGCACCCGTGCGGTACGGGTGCCGCCCCTCGGCGGATGTCGGCGGCGGCGCCGGGCGCTGTCCGGCCTAGATGATCAGGCTGAGCGGCATGATCAGGGCGATGGCGACGACCGAGATCACCGTCTCCATCACCGACCAGGACTTCAGCGTCTGCCCGACGCTCATCCCGAAGTACTCCTTCACCAGCCAGAAGCCGGCGTCGTTGACGTGCGACAGGAAGAGCGAGCCGGCGCCGATCGCCAGGACCAGCAGGGCCGCGTGGGTGGGGGACATGTCGGCGGCGAGCGGGGCGACGATGCCGGCGGCGGTGATGGTGGCGACCGTCGCCGAGCCGGTGGCCAGGCGGATCAGCACCGCGATCAGCCAGCCGAGCAGCAGCGCCGAGATGTGCCACTTGCCGGACAACTCGCTCACCGCGTTGCCGACGCCCACGTCGATCAGGGTCTGCTTGAAGCCACCGCCGGCGCCGACGATGAACACGATGCCGGCGATCGGGCCGAGCGACTTGCCGACGGTGTCGGAGATCCGCGCCTTGTCGAAGCCGGCCGCCTTGCCGAGGGTCAGCATGCCGAGCAGGGTGGCGGCGAGCAACGCGATCAGCGGCGAGCCGATGAAGTCGAACACCCGCTGGCCCAACGCCTTCGGGTTGTCGATCACCACGTCGGTCAGGGCCTTGCCGAGCATCAGCACGACCGGCAGCAGGATGGTCGCCAGCACCGCGCCGAAGGACGGGGTGTGCTCGGGCTTGGCGCTCTCCTCGGGGGCGGTGGCCTTCGGGATCTCCAGCGGGCCGACCCAGCGCTCGGCCAGGCGGGAGAACAGCGGGCCGGCCACGATCAGGGTGGGCACGGCGATCAGCAGGCCGAGCGCCAGGGTGATGCCGAGGTCCGCCTTCAGGGCGTCGACGGCGACCAGCGGGCCGGGGTGCGGGGGCACCAGGCCGTGCAGCACGGACAGGCCGGCCAGCGCGGGGATGCCGATCCGCATCAGCGGCACGTTGCCGCGGCGGGCGACCAGCAGCACGATCGGGATCAGCAGGACGACGCCGACCTCGAAGAACAGCGGCAGGCCGAGGACGGCGGCGATCAGCGCCATCGCCCAGGGCAGCGCCTTGTTGCCCGACCGGGCCAGCACGGTGTCCGCGATGATGTTGGCGCCGCCGGAGTCGGCGAGCAGCTTGCCGAGCATCGCGCCCAGCCCGATCAGCAGGCCGACGCCGGCCACGGTGGAGCCGAAGCCCGTGGAGAAGCTGTTGAGCAGCTTGTCGAACGGGGCGCCCGCGACGGCGGCCAGCAGGCCGGAGCCGAGCGTGAGGGCGAGGAAGGGGTGCAGCTTCAGCTTGGTGATCAGTAGGACGATCACACCGATGCTGAGCAGGACCGCGATCAGCAGCTGGGAGTCGCTGCTGGTGTGCGGCAGGGCCGGTGGGGCGGCCGCGAGCAGAGTGGGGGACATACTCACGCGAGGTCTCCATTGACCGGCCGCAGCAGCGCCACGGCCATCTCGACGAGTTCTTCGGGGGACGGACCGACGTCCAGGACGGCGCCGCGCTCGTGCGCGCCCAGGGGTTCCAGGGCGGCGTACTGGGAGTCGAGCAGCGACGGCGGCATGAAATGGCCGGTGCGGTGGGCGAGCCGGTCCTCGACCAGCTCGTGACCGCCGCTGAGGTGCAGGAAGTAGGCACCCGGGCAGGCCGCGCGCAGGGTGTCGCGGTAGCGGTGCTTCAGCGCCGAACAGGTGACCACGCCGCCGGTGCCGTCCTCGGCCCGCTCCTTGAGCCAGGCGCCGAGGGCGCGCAGCCAGGGCGCGCGGTCCTCGTCGTCCAGCGGGATGCCGGCCGACATCTTGGCGATGTTGGCCGCCGGGTGGAAGTCGTCCGCCTCCGCGTAGGGGAGGCCGAGTCGTTCGGCCAGCAGGCGGGCCAGGGTGGTCTTGCCGACACCGGAGACGCCCATCACCACGATGGTGAGAGGGCCCGCCGGTGTCACTGCCGGGAGGTCGTGGTTCTCGACGCTGAGAGCCATGGGTGGTGCTCCTTCGTTGCCTGGCCGCCACTATCGCCTCAAAGATATGACGTATTCAAGTGGTGGAAACCAAATCGTCATACTTTTGAGCTGTGGGGTAGATCGCAGGGCGCGGGACCCGGTACGCGCCGGTGGTGGCGGCGGGGTGGGCGTCTACGCTGGGCGGATGGAGATCCAGGGGCTGCCCGGTCGGCTGCTTGACGAGCTCGGGCCCGCGATCGCGTCGGGGGAGATTCCCGAGGGTGCGGTGCTGCGCGGCGAGGAACTGGAGGAGCGGTTCGGGGTGTCCCGGACGGTCGTCCGGGAGGCGGTGCGGATCCTGGAGGGGATGCGCCTGGTGGCGTCCCGGCGGCGGGTCGGGATCACCGTGCAGCCCAGGTCGCTCTGGGACGTCTTCGACCCGCTGGTGATCCGCTGGCGGCTGGCCGGCGCGGACCGCTCGGCCCAGCTGCGCTCGCTCGGCTCGCTGCGGGTGGCCGTCGAACCGGCCGCGGCCGCGCTCGCCGCGGTACACGCGAGCGACGACGACCGGCGCCAACTCGGCGCGCTGGCCGTGGAGTTGACCGTCTCGGCGCGGGCCGCCGACCTCACCACCTTCCTCCGGCACGACATCGACTTCCACGCCACCGTGCTGCGCGCCTCCGGCAACGAGATGTTCGCCCACCTCGGCGACACCGTGGGGGCGGTGCTCACCGGGCGGACCGAGTACCATCTGATGCCCCATCAGCCGGAGCCGTATGCGATCCGGTTGCACCGCGAAGTCGCCGACGCGATCTGCGCGGGGGACGCCGTCCAGGCCGAGCAGGCCATGCGGACGATCGTGGCGGGCGCCCTGGAGGAGCTCAACCAGCAGTTGGGCTGACCTCCCCCGGCGGCGGGCCGCCCGCTGCCGGCTGCCCGGATCACGCGCTTTGACGGCAGTTCGGTGGATTCGGACGCATAGTCCTGGTTCGGCGGGGCAGAGTGAGGCAAGGGGGCGCGTATCGCGTGCGCCCGTCCCGTGTCCGCCGCCGAGTCCGCGCCTGGGGGTCGATCGATGTCCGTGCCACGCCGCCGTCGCCGCCTGCCCGACGAGGTGCGCGCCGCCGCCGTGCGGGCGGTGCTCTGCCTGTCCTTCACCCTGGTCGGCGTGGTCGTCGCCACGCTCGCCTCGTACGCGGACAGTTGGCTGATGACGCCGGCGCTGATGGCGATGGGGCTCGGGGTGTTCGGCACGATGTGGTGCCTGCTGGAGATCCTGATCTCGCGCCAGGTCGCCGCCCAGCGGCAGCGCGCGCCCGGCTCCGCGCACCCGATGGCGGGCAGCCGGGCGCCCGACCCGCTGGCCGCCCGGCCGCTCCCCCGCCCCGGCGGGCCGCAGCGCCAGCCGCGACTGCCGGCCGCGTAGGACACCCGCGGCCGGCAGTCGCGGTCAGTCCTTCGGGACGGCCCGGTAGTGGGTGGTGAGCCGGCCCGTGTCGTCCAGGACGTGGAAGGCGAGCATCGGCGGCTGGGTGAAGGAGATGCCGGGCCCGCCCTCGCAGGGCAGCGTGACGGTGGAGACCACACCCGGGGCGACCAGCAGGGGCAGTCCGGCGAAGGTGGTGGCGGCGCCGGTGTGGGAGTGGCCGCAGAGCAGGCCGGCCACCCGGGGGTGCCGGGCCAGCACCGCGCCCAGCGCCTCCTCGCCGAACTGGCGGATCGGGTCGACGTTCGGCAGGTGCAGGACGGCCGGCGGGTGGTGGAAGGCCACCAGCGCCGGCAAGTCGGCGCGGCCGGCCGCCAGTTCGGCGTCCAGCCAGGCCAGCGTCTCCTCGTCCAGCAGGCCGTCGTCGCGGCCGGGGATCGAGGAGTCCAGCATCAGCACGTCGGCGCCGGGCAGTCGGTGCAGCCGGTTGACCGGGCCGTCCGCGGGGGCCTCGCCGAGCAGCACCTCCCGGTAGGGCGCCCGGCGGTCGTGGTTGCCGGGGCAAATGAGCACCGGGTACCGGGAGTCCAGCACCTTGGCCACCTGCTCGTACTCGGCGGGCAGGCCGTGATCGGCGAGGTCCCCGGTGACGAGCACGGCGTCCAGCGGGCCGGGCAGGGCGTCGAGGTACGCCATCACCTGCCCGGCCCGCCGCCGGGCGCGCCTGCCGCCGTCCCGGCGGTGCTCCTGCCCGAGGTGGATGTCACTGAAGTGCGCGATCGTCAGCATGCACGCCACGCTAGTCAGTTGAGGACTGCGCCGGAACCTCGGCCGGGCGCTTGAACATCCGGGTGGCGGTGATCTCGCCGTGGATGGCCGGGCCGTCCGGGTCCTGCGGGGCGGGCAGACCGGGGCGCAGGTGCTCCTCGACCGAGATGTACTTGAGGCCCGCCCGCAGGTCGGCATCGTTGCGCAGCCGGATGACCAGCGGGAACTCGGCGAGCGCGGTGGTGTCGAACAGGCCGGTGGTGTAGATCAGTTGGACGCCGAGCGCATCGGCCACGGCCCGCTGGAGCTCCAGCAGGTAGGTGGCGTTCGCGCGGCCGATCGGGTTGTCCAGGAACAGCGTGCCGGCGTGCCGCAGCTGGGACTGGCCGCGGTCGTTGGCGCGCAGCGCGGCCATCGTGCAGTACAGCGCGATGGCGGCGGTGAGCAGCTGTCCGCCGGAGAAGACGTCGGACATCTGGCCGACGCCGACCCGCTCGGCGCGCAGCACCGCGTCCGGCTTGAGGATCTCGACGCTGACGCCCTTCGGGCCCATCGCGGCGGCGACCCCGCGCAGCAGCAGGGACATGCCGTCGCGGCGCAGGTCGCTGTTCTTGCGGACGGCGGCGCGGGTGGCCTCGTCGATGACCTCGCCGAGGCGCTCGACCAGGGTGGCGTGGTCCGGGTCCTCGAAGCGGATCCGCAGGAACTCCTGGCCGGACCACTCCCCCAGGCCCTCGGGCAGCCGGGAGAGCCGCTGGGCGGCGCGCAGGGTGGTGAGCGAGGACTCGACCAGGCCGCGCAGGCGGTCGACGATCGAGCCGCGGTTGCGCTCCAGCTGGGCGAGTTCGTCGGTCAGCACGCGCAGCCGGGGCGCGAAGGCGGCGGCCCAGGCGGCGGCGTGCTCGGGCAGCGCGGCGGCGGGCAGTTCGCGGATCTGCTGGCGGGCGGGGGTGCGGACGGCCTCGTAGCGGGCGGCGTTGGCGTGCCGGACGAGGGCGTCGGAGGCGTCGCGGACGGCGAGTTCGGCGGAGGACAGCTCGCCGGCGGCGGTGCGCAGGGTGCGGCGGGCCTCGGCGGCGGTGCCGCGCGCCTCCGGCAGCGAGCCGAGGTAGGGCTCGGCGGACTGGCCGTCGTCCTCCTGCTGCTCGCGCAGGCCGTCGCGCAGCTGGCCGGCGAGTTCGTCGAAGTCGGCGGCGGCCGACTGGGCGGCGTCGAAGGTGCGTAGCAGGTCGGCGTGCGCGGTGCGGGCGGCGTCCAGGGCCTCCCGGCGTTCGGCGAGCCGGCTGGTGGCGGTGCGCAGCAGGACCTGGGCGTGCTCGGGGTCGGCGGGGACGAGGTCCTCGGGCAGTTCGGTGTGCGCCTCGCCGTCGGCGGGGGCGGAGCGCTCGGCCTCGCCGCGCAGGCGCCCGAGCTGCTCGCTGGCGGCGGCGGAGCGGGCCTCGATGGCGGCGACCAGGTCCTCGGCGCGGGCGGCCGCGGCCTGGCGGGCCGGGCCGTCGGCGCCGTCGGGGCTGCCGAGGAGTTCCTCGGCGCGGGTGCGGACCTTGTTGGTGAGGCGGTCGAGTTCGGTCGCGGCGGCGGCCTCGTCGCCCTCGGCGCGGGCCTGCTCGGCGCGCAGGTCGGCGCCGACGCCGACCTTCTCGTACAGCTGGGAGGCGGCGCGGTAGGCCTCGCGCAGGGCGGGCAGTGCGGCGGGGGCCGTCTCGGAGGGCTCGTCGGCCTGCTCGGCGGCGGGGATCTCGGCGCGTTCGGCGCGCACGGTACGGGCGGTGCGGCGGGCGTCGTCGGCGGCGCGCTGGGCGGCGCGGCGGTCCTCGTCGCAGGTGCGGGCGCGTTCGGCGCAGACGGCCTGGCGGCGGTCGCACTCGGCGGCGTCCTCGGCGAGTTCGCGCTGGCGGCGGGCCCAGTTGGCGCGCTCGCGCAGCCGGAAGGCGAGGCCGGAGAGGGCGTCGGCGCGGCGGCGGGCGCGCTGGGCGGCCTCGCGGTGCTCCTCGTGGGCGGCGGCCGCGGCGGCGTGGTCGGTCTCGGCCTCGTCGTGGTCGGCGCGCAGGGTGGCCAGGGCGGCGGCGGCCTGCTCGGCGTGCTCGCGGGCGGCCTCGGCGGCGGCGGCGAGTTCGGCGAGGGTGCCGGGCGGGCAGCTGGCGTGCCAGGAGGCGAGGCGGGCGGCGAGGGCGCGGTCGGCACCGAGGCGGGCGGCGAGTTCGCGGATGTGCTCCTCGCGGGCGCTCGCCCGGGCGCGCAGTTCGCGGCGCTCGTCGTCGGCGGCGGACTCGTCGTGCATGGCCGGGTTCGGCGGCACCAGGAAGAACGCGGGCTGGTCGGTGATCGGGGCGATCAGGGAGGCGGCGGCGCCGACGGCGACGGTGGAGCGGGGCAGCAGGGCGGCGGCCTGCAGGGCCTCGCGGGCCCGCTCCAGCGAGGCCGGGTCGGTGACGACGACGCCGTCGACGAGTTCGGGGCGGGCGGCGAGGATCGCCTCGTGGTCGGCCGGGTCGACGGACTGGGCGAGGTAGCGCCAGCCCGGCAGGGCGGGGATGCCGTGCTCAGCGAGGTACTCGACGGTGGCCAGGACGTCCGGGCCGGGCGGCAGCAGTCCGCCGTCACCGAGGGCGGCGAGGATGCGGGAGTCGTCGGCGGCGGCGGTGCGCAGGTCGAACAGGGTGCGTTCGGCGGTGGCGATGGACTCGTCGAGGAGTTCGCGCAGGTACTCGGCGTTGCGGTCGAGGACGGCGGGGGTGAGGAAGCCGGCGTCCTCCTCGGCCCCTGACCCGTCTTCGCTCCAGTCGGTGGGTGCGGGGGTCAGGGAGAGCAGGTCGGAGAGGCGCGGCTCGGTGGCGAGCAGGGCGGCGGTGCGCTGCTCGGCGGCGAGCGCCCGGGCGGCGGCCGTGCGGGCGTCGCCGGCGCGTTCGGCGGCGAGTTCGGCGCGGCCGGTGGCGGCGGCGGCCTCGCGCAGCCGGGCGGCGCAGGCCTCGGCGGCCGTACGGGCCTGGGCGAGGGCGGCGCCGGCCGCCTGCTCGACGTCGGCGGCGTGCAGGGCGGCGCGGGCCGGATCGACGTCGCCGTCGGCGTCGATGAAGCCGGCCTCGACGGCGGCGGCGGTCTCCTGCTCGACCTCGGCGAGGCGCTGGCGCAGGTGGTCGACCTCGCTGCGGGCCTTCTGGGCGGCGGTGGCGGCCTCGGTGGCGTCGGACTGGGCCTTGGCGCCGTCGTCCTGGAGCTCGCCGGCGCGCTGCTCCTCGGTGTCGGCACGGGCCTCGGCGGCCGCGGCGGCGCCTTCCAGGGCGCGGGCCAGGGCGGTGGCGGCGCGGGCTCGGGCGGCGAGCGCGGGGGCGGCGTCGAGTTCGGCCTCGCGGATGGCGGCGGCGACCCGGGTGATCCGGTCGGCGGCGGCGCGCTGGCGCAGGACGGCCTCGGCGGCCTGCCAGGCGGAGTGCAGGGTGCGGGCGTCGATGAGTTCGCGGCGCAGTGCGGCGGCCTCGGCGGTGGCCGCGGCGAGGCCCAGGGTGGCGTGCCGGTGGGTGAGTTCGGCGGTGATGAGGGTGTGCCGGGTGCGGTCGGCCTCGGCGGCGGTGACGGCGCCCGCGGCGGCGGCGACCTCGATGGCGAGGTCCTGGGCGCGGTCGCGTTCGGCGGCGGCGCGGGAGGTGAGGGCGTGGGCGAGGCGGCGGGTGCGGCGTTCGGCGGTGCGGTGGGCCTCGCGGACGCTCTCGCGGGCGCCGGTGGCCTCGACGATGCGTTCCAGCAGGTCGAGGGAGCCGGCGGTGAAGTCGCGTTCGGCGGTGAGTTCGGCGCGGCGGCCGAGCTTGGCGGCGAAGCCGTGGACGAGGTCGGCGAGGCCGTCGGTGTCCCGGGTGTCGGTGACGGCGCGCAGCAGCAGGTCGGTGAAGTCGCTGTCGTGCTTGACCGCGAAGAGGCCGGCGGCCTCGCCCTCGTCGGCGTTCATCTCGCGCTGGTAGCGGAAGAGTTCGGGGTCGAGGCCGAGTTCGCCGAGGTGCTCGGTCCAGCGGTCGTGGCCGTCCTCGAAGACCAGGTCGAGGTGCGGGTGGGCCTTGCCGGCCTCGGTGAGGGCGTCGCGGAAGCCCTTCATGGTGCGGCGGCGGCCGCGGGCCTTCTGGTCGCCGGCCAGGCCGATGCGTTCGGCGACCGGCAGCGAGTCCAGGGTGAGGCCGGGGCCGGGGCGGAAGGAGTACCAGGTCTCGGCGAACTTGCGCGGGTCGGAGGAGACCTGGCGGCCGCGCCACTCGCTGACCTTGCCGACCACGATCAGCTCGCCGGTGACGGTGTGCTGCCACTCCAGCGCGACGTGGCCGCAGTCGTCGGCGAGCAGGAACTTGCGCAGCACGCCGGAGCTGGCGCCGCCGAGGGTGTTGCGGTGGCCGGGGAGCATCACCGAGAAGATCAGCTTGAGCAGGACGGACTTGCCGCCGCCGTTCTCCAGGAAGAGCACGCCGGCCGGGGCGGGGCGGCGGACCGGGCCCTCGGTGTCCTCGCCGAACAGGCCGATCTGCTGCGGGGCCGGGTCGGCGACGGGCTCGCCGACGCCGCGCAGGTCGAGCATCGTGTCGGCGTAGCGGGCGCCGGCCGGTCCGATCGAGTAGAGGCGGACCCGGTTGAGCTCGTACATGTGCGGCGGTTCTCCGTGGGCGAGTCGGGTAGGGGTGTCAGAGCGAGTGGAACGGCAGGCCTGCGTCGGCCACCAGTTCGTCGCCGGTGTCCGGCGGCAGCAGGCTGGCAGTGCCGTCGGAGACCGGGACGATGCCGAGGTCGAGCAGTTCGGCCATGGCCGCGCTGCCGGCCAGGTCGCGGACCTGGAGCTGGTAGCGGGCGGTGGTGCGGTAGGTGCCGCCGGAGTCGTCGGAGACCTTCTGCAGGAAGCCGGAGTCGACCAGGAACAGCACGGCCTTGGCGACGATGCCGATGGTGGAACCGGAGAGCCGGCGGGCGTCCTTGGTGGCGCCGGTGGCGGTGCGCCGGGCCCAGACCCGCCAGGCGGCCTCCAGGCCGGGGGCGTCGGACTGCGGGTCGGTGTTGTCGCCCTCGGTCGCGGCCTGCTCCTCCAGGCGGCGGCAGGCCTGGCGGACGAAGGCGTCGACGCCGTTGACGGTGATCCGGCCGAGGTAGCCGTCGTCGGCGAGGTCCTCGGGCCGGGGGAAGGCCATCGCGGCGACGGCGAGGTGGGCCAGGCCGTGCAGGAAGCGGTCGGTGGACTCGGTGGCGGCGCGGCGCGAGTAGTCGCCCATCCGGACGGCGAACAGCGAGTCCTCGGCGGCGGCGACGGCCATGCCGGCGCGCGGCGAGACCTCCAGGACGACCAGCCCCATGCCGGTGGCGACGGCGTCGGCGAGCCGGGCGAACGGCGGGTCCTCGCGGTGGCGGCGGACGAGTTCGGCGTACTCGGCGTCGCGGGCGGGGAGCAGCTTGGCCTGGAGGCCGAAGGAGACCAGCCGGGCGGCGTCGGCGACGTCGCCCGGGGTGATCGGGGCGGGGGCCGCGGGTTCGGTCTCGGCCGCCCAGGACGTGTCGTGGTGGGTCGTCACGGGCGGTGCTCCTCGGGGCTGTTGCTAGTACGGGTGATCTGGTGGTGCGTCGAGACGGCGGCTTCGTCAGCCGGCGTCCTTGCGGTCGGCGGCCATGCCGGCCGCGTCGAGCAGGGCGCTGCCGACGATCAGGTCGGCGCCGCCGAACTGCGGGTCGCGCAGCGGGGTGCCGTCGTCCACGGCGAACAGCAGCCGCTCCTCGCCCTGCCGGTAGGCGGTGCCGACCGGCGGGCTGGCCGCGTGGACGGCCAGCAGGGCGACCAGGTACGGCAGCTCCGGGTCCTGCCCGCGGGCCTCGGCGAGCAGGCCGGAGAGCCGGCGGGGGGCGTCGGCGGGCAGGTCGAGCAGGAGCAGTGCGGCCTCCAGCTGGGCTTCGGAGAAGCGGCTGTCGTCCGGGGTGGCGACCAGGTCCGGGTCGGGCAGTTCGGCGCCGAGGTGCTCGCGCTCGACCGGCGGGGTGAGCAGCAGGTCGACCAGGTCGGCGACCCGGACGGAGACGGGGGTGCGCAGGCCGGCGCCGCGGGCGAAGAAGGCACCGGTGGGGCGGACGGCCTGCTCGACCGGCAGCCGCAGCACGGGGGCGAGCAGCTGGCCGTAGAGGTCGATGCCGCTGCGGGCGCCGGGGGTGGCGAAGGCCTGCCGGTCCTGCTCGGCGCGGAACAGCGGGCCGGCCTCCAGCAGGCGGGTCTGCAGCTTGGTGTGGCGGCGGATGCAGTCCTTGACGATGTCGAGCAGCTCGGCGGCGCGGCGCTTGTTCTCGGCCCCTTCGGGAGTGTTCGGCTCGGCCTCGTCGCGGGCCTTGCGGATGTTGGTGAGAATCGCGTTCTCGTGCCGGTAGCGGTCGGCGATGTGGTCCAGCGCCTCGTCGATGAGGTCCGGGATGGCGCGCATCCAGTCGACGGCGCGGACGTTGCGCCGGGTCGCGTCGAGGGCGCGGCGCAGCGTCTCGGCGTACTGCACGGTGCGGTAGCGGGCCTGCTCGGCGGCGAGCTGGGCGTCGGCCAGGCGGCCGCGACGGATCAGCACCTCCAGCTTGACCTCGGCGGCGATCTGGGCCGAGGTGACGTCGGTGTCGAGCGCGCCGACCAGGACGTTGACCGCCTCGTCGGTGGTGCGCAGGTAGACGCCGCCGTCGGGGCCGGGGACCTCCTCGATCAGCTTGAAGTCGTAGTCGCGCCGGACGTACGCGCCGTCCGCGCCGAAGGTGCCGTAGACGGCGCGGAAGCCCCGGTCGACGCTGCCGACGTTGATCAGCGACTCCAGCACCCAGCGGGCGACCCGCTCGTGCTCGGCGGCGGGGCGGCCGGCGGCCTGGGCGGCGACCCGGGGCAGCAGGCGGGCGAGCACTATGTCGCGGTCGGCGCCGGTGTCGAAGTCCATGTGCAGGGTGACCAGGTCGATCGCGGCGAGACCGACCTCGGCCATCGCGTAGCCGCCGTACTCGCCCGCCAGGTTGACCTTGCGGTTGTCCAGGTCGTGCAGGGGGGCGGTGCAGGCCAGCGCCTTGAGCCGGCGGGCCAGGCCCTCGTCGGCGGCGGGGCCGGGCGCGGGCCTCGCCGCGACGGACCCGGCGGGCGGCCGGGGGCCGGGCAGGGTGGGCGGGTCAGCGATGGCGGTCACGGTGCACAAGATTAGAGGTTCGCACCGACATCGACCGAAACGGGCCTTGTGGGCGGGCTGCGCGGCAGGCCGGAGGGCGTGTCGGGGGTGAATTCAGAACGGGATTTCGACGGGATTCCGCCAATTCCGAACCGATATTCGGCAAACCCGTGAAGACTGCGCGTCGCTACCGTGATGATCAGCCTATGATCACTCGACTGGTCAAAGCAGGCTTCGCCGCCGCGCTGTCCGTGACCACCCTCGCCACCGGTGCCGCCGCCTCGTCAGCCGCCCCCGCCGACGCCCCCGCCGTTCAGGGGCAGCACGTGACCGCAGCCCTGAACGGCTTCCTGCCGGGCACCACCCCTCCCGGACCGGGCAAGCTCTCGGTCGGCTGGACCTCCGCCGGCACCCAGGACCTCACCGGGCCGACCCACATCACCGTCGACCTGCCGCCCGGGCTCACCACCGAGCTCGGCATGTTCTACTCCACCCCGTACGACTACACCTTCACCGAGTCCGTCTCGCCCGACGGGCGCCACCTGGACGCCGTCCTCATCGGCACCCGCAGGCCCGGGCGCTACGAGTTCATGAAGCTGAACGTGGGCCGCGACTACACCCAGCAGCTGACCGGCCAGATCGTCGTGACCGTGTCCAATCCGAACGACACCGACCCGACCGGCCACGTGACGGCCCTGTCGGTCGACGGGACCACCCCGGCGCCGGTCGTCCAGGCGCCGCCCACGGTCGACGGCCTCGACACCACCACCGGCCCCGGCGCGGGCGGCACCGCGGTGACCGTCAGCGGCAGCAACCTGGCGCACGGCATGGTGCTGGTCGGCGGCGTCCCGGCGACCGGCACCTGCACCGACACCGCCTGCACGGTGACCACGCCCGGCGGCACGGGCAGCGCACCCGTCTCCGTGGTGACGCCCGGCGGCACGGTCGCGGCGCCGGCCGCCTTCGACTACACGGGCGCCCCGCCCCCGCCCCCGCCCGCGCCGACGGTCGGCAACCTGACCTACCCCAGCGGCCCGGCCGCCGGCGGCACCCAGGTGTACCTCCAGGGCACCAACCTGACGTACGGGACGGTCGCGTTCGGCGGGGTGCCGGCCGCGCACGTCTCCTGCGGCCCGTCCTTCTGCTCGGCCACCTCCCCGGCGGCGGCGGGCCCCGGCCCGGTGGGCGTCACGGTGACCACGGCGGGCGGCACCAGCGCCCCGGTGACCTTCACGTACACCGCGTAGTCCCGACGTACACCGCGTAGTCCCGGCGGTTCCGATGCCCGGGTGCTCCGGCACCCGGGCATCGGCGTGTCCGGGGGCGCGTACCGGCCCGGCGTCCGGGGGTGCGCGCCCGCACGGCGCCCGGGGGCGCGTACCGGCCCGGCGTCCGGGGCGTGCCCGCACGTCAGGGGCTAGTTGAACACGTTCAAATCAAGGGTCTAGAGTCGGTTCCGCACAGACGGGACAAGGCCCCGCCTGCTCTTCGGCATGGAGGTTCGCACCATGGACACCAATCCGGGCACCGATCCCGCGGCGGTACTGCGCAGAGTCCGGCGCTGGCTCTGGATCTTCGTGGTCTGCCTGGTGCTGAGCGGCCTGACGGCCTTCCCGCTGGAGACCGAGACCCGCTGGCTGGCCGATCTCGCGACCGGGCCGGCCGCGCCGCTGGCCGACCGCTTCCCGGCCGCACTGGACTGGATCGAACGCGTCCGCACCGGCGTCGCGGAGACCAATGACCGCTACCCCTTCCTGGCCTACGGCACCGACTGGCTCGCCTTCGCCCACCTGGTGATCGCCGCCGCCTTCTGGGGCCCGATCAAGGACCCGGTCCGCAACATCTGGGTGATCCGCTGGGCGGTGCTCGCCTGCGGCGCCGTCATCCCCCTGGCCCTGGTCTGCGGGCCGCTGCGGGGGATCCCCCTGGGCTGGCGATTCATCGACATGTCGTTCGGAATCGTCGGCGTCGTCCCGCTGCTGATCGTGCTGCGGGCGCTGCGCCCGCTGGAACGTTCCTTCCAGGGGCCGGTGGCCGCGAGCTGAGTCGGAGCCGCCCAGCGCCGCCCCAGGGCGTGTGACCAGGGGTCGCACGCCGGTGGGCCCCCTGGGCCCGGGTCACGGGCAACGGCCTTCATCCGCAGGCCCTACCATCTGGCTCAACAGCTGCTGGAAGGCGGACGGGCGTGGCCGATGCGGTGATCGATCTCAATGCGGACCTCGGTGAGGGGTTCGGACGCTGGACGCTGACCGACGACGAGGCCCTGCTGTCCGTGGTGACCAGTGCCAACGTCGCCTGCGGCTTCCACGCGGGAGATCCGTCGACGATGCGCCGGGTCTGCGCGCTGGCCGCCGAACGCGGCGTCCGGATCGGCGCCCAGGTCTCCTACCGCGACCTGGCCGGCTTCGGCCGCCGGGCCATGGACGTCCCCCCGGAGGAGCTCGCCGACGAGATCGCCTACCAGATCGGCGCCCTCCAGGTCTTCGCCCGCGCGGCCGGCTCCCGGGTCTCCTACGTCAAACCACACGGCGCCCTCTACAACCGGGTGGTCACCGACTCCGAACAGGCCGAGGCCGTGGTGGCCGGCGTGCTGCGGGCCGGGGCGGTCTGCGACGGACCGCTGCCGGTGCTCGGACTGCCCGGCTCCCGGCTGCTCGCCGTCGCCGAGGGCGTCGGCCTCGCGGTCGTCGCCGAGGCCTTCGCCGACCGCGCGTACACCTGGGCCGGCACCCTCGTCCCGCGCCGCGACCCGGACGCCGTGGTGCACGACCCCGAATCGGTGATCACCCGAGCCGTCGGCATCGCCCGGGACGCCTCGGTGGAGGCCGTCGGCGGCGAACGGATCGCCGTCGAGGCCCGCTCCCTCTGCGTCCACGGCGACACCCCCGGCGCCGCCCAGCTCGCCTGGCGGATCCGCGGCGCCCTCGCCTCCGCCGGGGTCCGGGTGGAGGCGTTCACGTGACGCCCGCCGCCGTCCGGCGCGTCGGCGAGCGGGCGCTGCTGGTCGAACTCGACGACACGGCGCAGGTCGCCGCGCTGTACGGATGGCTGCGCGAGCGGCAGGAGAGCCGGGCGCTCGGCGCGGTCGAGGAGATCGTGCCGGCCGCGCGCACGGTGCTGCTGGACGGCGTCGCGGACGTCGACGCGCTGGCGGCCCTGCTGCGCACGGCCCGTCCGTCGGCGGCCGCGGCGGCGACCGGGCCGCTGGTGGAGGTGCCGACGGTGTACGACGGCGCCGACCTCGCCGAGGTCGCCGCGCTGTGGGGGGTGTCCGAGGAGGCCGCCGTACGGATCCACACCGGGCCCGAGTACGTGGTCGCCTTCTGCGGGTTCGCGCCCGGCTTCGGCTACCTGACCGGACTGCCGCCCCGGTACGAGGTCCCGCGCCGGGCCACCCCGCGCAGCAGCGTCCCGGTCGGATCGGTCGCCCTGGCCGGCCCGTACACCGGCGTCTACCCGGGCTCCTCCCCCGGCGGCTGGCAGCTGATCGGGTGCACCGGGCTCGCGCTCTGGGACACCGGGCGCGAGCCGGCGGCGCTGCTGGCGCCCGGGGTGCGGGTGCGGTTCACGGCGGAACGGGCGTAGCGGGGGTGCGGGCCGACGGCGGGCGGCGCGCGGGCCCCGGACGACGGCGGACGGGGCGGCCGGGGGCGGGACGGCGGCGGACGGGGTGGGGGCGTTGAGCGGTTTGCTGGTGGTGCGGCCCGGGCCGTTGACCACCGTCCAGGACCTCGGACGGCGCGGCGTCGCCCACCTCGGGGTGCCCAGGGCCGGGGCGCTGGACGAGCCCGCGCTGCGGGCGGCGAACCGGCTGGTCGGCAACGAGCCGGGCGCCGCCGGGCTGGAGACCACGCTCGGCGGGGTCGCCCTGCGCGCCCTCGGGCCGGTGGTCGTGGCCGTCACCGGCGCACCCTCGCCCGTCCGGGTGGACGGGCGGGCGGCCGCGTGGGGTGCGCCGGTCGCGGTGCCGGCCGGGGCGGTGCTGGAGGTGGGGGCGGCGACCGCCGGGGTGCGCGGCTACCTGGCGGTCGCGGGCGCGATCGCCGTCCCGCCGGTCCTGGGCAGCCGCTCGACGGACCTGCTCTCCGGCCTCGGACCGGCCCCGCTCGCCGCCGGCGACCGGCTGCCGGTCGGCCCGCCTCCGCCCGACCGCCCCCGGCCCGACCTGGTGCCGCTGCCCGCTCCCCCGGCCGAACTGGTGCTGCGGCTGCGGCTCGGCCCGCGCGCGGACTGGTTCGAGCCTGCGGCGCTGACCCGGCTGGCCCGCGACGGGTACCTGGTCTCCCCGGCCGGCAACCGGATCGGGCTGCGCACCGAGGGCCCGCCGGTCACCCGCGCCCGGGCGGGTGAACTACCCAGTGAGGGCATGGTGTTGGGCGCGGTGCAGATCCCGCCGGACGGGCGGCCGGTGGTCTTCCTGGCCGACCACCCGACCACCGGCGGCTACCCGGTGATCGGCGTCGTCCCCGCCGCCGACCTCGCGGCGGCCGCCCAGGCACGCCCGGGCACGCCGGTGCGCTTCGTACTGCTGCGGGAGCGCTGAGCGGCCGCGACAGCACGCCTCCCGGCGCGATCGCGGTTCCTGCACCACCGAAGCCAGCCGCGGCGGTGCATTCAGGCGGGGGCGCCGAACCACCTGGACAGGTGGCCGCGCAGGCCCTGCTGGTCCTCGCCGACCCAGGCCACGTGGCCGTCCGGGCGCAGCAGCACCGCGGGCACGTCCAACTCGTCGCTGACGTCGACGACATGGTCGACCCGGTCCGCCCAGCCCGCCACCGAGAGCCCGCCGGTCTGGTCGAGCAGCAGCCCGCGGCCGCCGTGCATCAGCCCGTAGAGACGGCCGCGCTTCAGCTGCACGTCGCGCAGCCGGCGGCCGAGCAGTTCATGCCCTTCGCCGAGGTCGTAGCGGACCCCGATCGCGATGATCTTCTCGATCAGGTACCGGTTCACCTCCTCGAACTCCATCAGCTCCGCCAGCAGCCGGCGCACCGCCTGGGCGCCGGGCTCCAGGGACATCAACTGGATCTGCGCGCGGGTGTTGTCCAGCACGTCGGCGGCCACCGGGTGCCGTTCGGCGTGGTAGCTGTCCAGCAGCCCCTCCGGCGCCCAGCCGTCGACCTCGGCGGCCAGCTTCCAGCCCAGGTTGAACGCGTCCTGGACGCCGAGGTTGAGCCCCTGCCCGCCGGTCGGCGGGTGGATGTGCGCCGCGTCGCCGGCCAGCAGCACCCGGCCGACCCGGTAGCGCTCGGCCAGCCGGGTGGCGTCGCCGAAGCGCGAGAGCCAGCGTGGCGAGTGCGCCCCGAAGTCGGTGCCCGCGACGGCCCGCAGCTGACGCTTGAACTCCTCGAAGGTCGGAGCAGCCGTACGATCCTCGGCCACCCCCTCGGCTGGCACCACGACGCGGTACACCCCGTCCCCCTCGGGGATGGCGCCGAACCGCAGCTGGGTCTTGCGGACCTCCGCGATGACGGCGGCGATCGTCTCCGGCTCCTCCGCCAGCCCCATGTCGCCCAGCAGCGTCTCCACCCTGGAGGGCTCGCCGGGGAAGCCGACGCCGAGCAGCTTGCGCACCGCACTGCGGCCTCCGTCGCAGCCGACGAGGTAGCGCGAGCGCAGCCGCGTGCCGTCGGCCAGTTCGACACTCACCCCGCCCTCGTCCTGGCTCAGCCCCACCAGTTCGCAGCCGCGCCGGAGCTCGGCGCCGAGTTCGGTCGCGTGCTCGGTCAACAGCCGCTCGGTGACCGCCTGCGGGATGGCCAGGACGTACGCCTGGGTGGTGTCCAGCCGCTCCGGCCACTCCTTGCCGATGCCGGCGAAGAAGCCGCCGACCTCGAACTTCCGGCCGAGCGGGAGGAACCGCTCCAGCAGCCCGCGCTGGTCCATCACCTCAAGACTGCGCGCGTGCAGACCGCGCGCCCGGGCCGGCAGGGGCCGCTCCGCCTCCTTCTCCAGCACGAGTACCTGCACGCCGTGCAACCGCAACTCGCCGGCCAGCATCAAACCGGTCGGCCCGGCACCGACCACGATCACGTCAATCATCACAAACCCCCAGATATGCCCGCAGATCCCGGCTTCGGCCGGTCATTCTGCGGCACGACCGGGGCCTTGCCGCAAGCCCCCCGGCGCGCTATACCTTGAGAGTGGCAAGGAGAGTCGGTGACCTCCTTGCCTTCGTTGTTTCCGCTCGCTATTTCCGCCCGCTGTTTCCGCTCGCGGTTTGCAGGCCGCTGTTTTCCGCCCGCTGCGCGCGCTCCGCTCAACGCCCCGACAGCAGCTCCGCCACCACCCGCTGCGCCGGGTCGAGCGCCGAATCCCCGTCCTCCACCGCCCATACGGCGTTCTGCAGTACCCGGGCGAGCGTCCAGCCGACCGCCGCCTCGCGGTCCAGTTCCAGTGCCTCCACCAGGACGTCGAACCGCCACCGCAGCGCCCGGGCGACGTCGCCGGTGGCCAGTACGTCGGCCCAGCGGTTGCGCAGCGCCGGGAGGAGTTCGAAGCCGGGGTGCCCGACGAGCGGTTTGGGGTCGATGGCGAGCCAGGGGGCGCGGCCGCCGCCCTCGGGCGGGGCGAGGACGTTGCCGTAGTGCAGGTCCCAGTGCAGCAGCCGGTCGCCGGGCTCGGTGCGGACCTCGCGCAGGGCGGCGGCGCAGTCGGTGAGCAAGCGCCGCTCGGCCGGGTCGGCGAGGGCTGCGGCGGCCGCCGGGGCCCGCGCGAGCAGACCGTCGGCGAGGTCCGCCAGCCGCCGCAGGTCCGGGACTTTGATCTGACGTCCAGCCAATTCCCGCAGCAGGCCCGCGATGACGTGCAGCGCCTCCCGGTCGTCCGCGACATCCAGCAGTGAACGCCCCGGGTCGAGGCGTTCCAACAGCATCGAGCCCGAGGCCGGTTCGTGGCCGAGGAGTCGAACGGCCCCTCGCCCGCCCCAGGCCCGGAGGGCTGCCGGCTCGCCCTCCGTCTCCTCGTCCACCGGCTGGAGCTTGAGCGCCGCGGACGTGCCGTCGGCGCGCCGCACAGGCAGCACCAACGCGTGAATGCCGTGCGCGGGCGGGCCGTCCGGGCGCAGCTCCCAGCGGTCGAGCAACTCGCCTGCCAACGCGGGGAGTCGGGCCGCCCAGGCGCAACCTTCGGGGCCGAGGGAATTCTCCAGGGACGCGGTCAGAGCGGGCGGGACGTCAACAGGCATCAGGTGGGCTCCTCTCCAACTTCCCAGCCTACGGTCGAGGTTCGAGGCCGGCCGCAGAAACGAAGCCGTCGATGTTGTCGAGCATGATGTTGTGCCCGCAGTCCGGGACGGCCGCCAACCGTACGCCCGCCTCCCGGAGTTGGTCGGCGCCGCGCGGCTCGCCGTCCGCCTCCGGGTACAGGAAGGTGCGCGGGAGGTCGAGGCCGAGCAGCAGTTCGCGCATCGTCGGCACCGTCGCCCGGGCCAGGTGGACGGCGCTGCGGTACAGCGCCTCGGGCCCGGCGAGGCGCATCGTGGACCACCAGAACGGGCCGACCCACGCGGCGACCTCGTCCCGGCCGCCGGCCAGGAACTCCTCCTCGGTGAAGCTCGCGATGCCGCTGCTGCCGGGCCGGCGGCCGGGGGTGACCGGGTCCAGGTTGGCGTCGACCAGGACGAGCCGGGAGACCGACTCCGGATGCCGGTGGGCGAGGACGACGGCGATCGCGCCTCCCATGCTGTGGCCGATCACCTCGACTCCGGCGAGCCCGGCCTCCGCCAGGGCCGCGGCGACGGCGTCGGCGTGCTCCTCCAGGGTGTATCCGAAGTCGGCGGGCCGGTCGCTGAGGCCGAAGCCGAGCAGGTCGAGCAGCAGCGAGCGGCGCCCGGCGAGCCCCGGGTGGGCGGCAGCGGCCGCGAAGTAGGCGGGCGAGCTGGCGCCGAGGCCGTGCAGGTAGAGCCGGGCGGGCTCGGCTCCGGGCAGCTCGACCCATCGGATCCGGTCGCCGTTCGGGGTGACGGGGGCATGGCGCAGCACGGGGACTCCTCCTCCATCGGGGGCTGGGAACGCCCAGACCATACCTCGCCATCGAGGTATCACGGAACCGATATACCGAGGCTTCGAGGGACGAATCTGCGAGAGTGGCCCCATGCTGAAGCTCGCGATCCTCGGATTCCTCTACGACCGCCCGCTGCACGGCTACCAGCTGCGCCGCCACCTCGCCGCACTCACCGGGCACGTCCGCCCGATCAGCGACGGCACGCTCTACCCGGCGATCAAGCGCCTGGAGGCCGACGGCCTGCTGGTCCGCGAGACCGAGCCCGGCAGCGCCGCCGCACCCCGGCACACCCTCCACCTCACCGAGGCCGGCCGCACCGCACTGCTCGACCAGCTGCGCGAGCCCGAGCCGCTGGACATCAGCGACGAGAACCGCTGGTTCACCCTGCTCTCCTTCCTGCGCCACCTCGACGATCCCGCCGCCCAGGCCGCCGTGCTCCGCCGCCGCCTAGCCTTCCTCTCCGAGCCCGCGAGCTTCTTCTACGACGGCGACCGCCCGGTCGGCGCCGAGGAGTTCGCCGACCCGTTCCGCCGCGGCCTGCTGCTGATCGCCCGCGCCACCAGCGAGGCCGAACTCGCCTGGCTGCACGCCACCCTGGCCGAACTGGAGGACGTACCGACAGGCCGACGGTGACGGACTGACGGACTGACCGAAAACCCGCTGCGGCGCCTTCCCTCCCCGCCCTGCCCGTGTTCCGATGACGCCCATGGCCAACGACACGCACACCGGCAACGTACGACGCGAGGGGCACGACGGAACGGGCCCGGGCGCGATCACCCCGGACGGCTGCGCCGTCGAGCTCTGGGCCCGGCTCCCCGTCGGCGACGCCCCGGACGTGATCGAGGCCGCGGTGCCGGCCGGCGCCACCATCCTCGAACTGGGCTGCGGCGTCGGCCGGATGACGCACCCGCTGACCGATCGCGGCTTCACCGTGACGGCGGTGGACGAGTCTCCCGAGATGCTGGCCAGGGTGCGCGCGGGCATCCGCGCCGTGCGCAGCCCGATCGAGCGGCTGGACCTCGGCGAGCGCTTCGACGTCGTCCTGCTCGCCTCCTTCCTGATCCACGCGGGCGACGGGGCGGTCCGCCAGGGCCTGCTGGAGACCTGTCGCCGCCACGTCGCCGCGGACGGCTGCGTGCTGATGCAGCGGGAGGGCGAGGACTGGCACCTCAACGTGCCGCGCGAGGGCAGGCTCGGCACCGACGGCGTGTCGCGCATCGTCTCCTCGACGCCGGTCGGGGACGGCGTGAACTCCGTCCACGCCGAGTACGAGTTCCCGGACGGCCGTTGGACGCACACCTTCCGCTCCCGGCCGCTCACCACCGCCGCGTTCGACCGGGCGCTGGCGGACGCCGGTCTGACGGTCGAGAGCTACCTGACCAAGGACCGCACCTGGGTCCGCGTCCGGCCCGCCGGCTGAGCGGCGGAAGGCCAGGGAGAAGGGCAGGCGGAAGGGTCAGCGGAGGAGTCAGCGGAGGAGTCAGCGGGTCACGGAAGGACCGACGGGCAAAGCCGGGTCAAAGGGTGAACAAAGAATAGTCATCTTCACCCCGTACCATCAGCCGCGCGCCCGCCCGTGCGCGGCCCGATGGCCGTGCGGGTCGCGGCCTGTCCGCCTGCCCGCACGCCCGCTCCGACCTGCGAGGACCGCACATGTACGACGACTCACAGATACCCCCGGTGGGTGTCTGGTGATCGACTGGTTCCACGGGGCCGTTCTCGGTCTGATCCAGGGGCTCACCGAGTTCCTGCCCGTCTCCTCCAGTGCCCACCTGCGGGTCTTCTCCGCCCTGCTGGGCTGGGACGACCCGGGCGCGGCCTTCACCGCCGTGACCCAGCTCGGCACCGAGACCGCGGTGCTGATCTACTTCCGCCGGGACATCGTCTCGATCGTGCGGACCTGGACGCTGTCGCTGTTCCGCCCGGCGCTGCGCTCGGACCCGGACGCCCGGATGGGCTGGTTCGTGATCATCGGCACGCTGCCGATCGGCATCCTCGGCAAGCTGTTCCAGGACACCATCGAGACCCACCTGCGCGATCTGCGGATCATCGGCACCACGTTGATCGTCTTCGGCCTGCTGCTGGCCTTCGCCGACCGCACCCGCGCGGTCCGGCACGCCCGGCCGATCACCGACCTCACCCTGCCGCACGCGGGTGTCTACGGCCTCGCCCAGGCGCTCGCACTGATCCCGGGGGTGTCCCGCTCCGGCGGCACGATCAGCGCGGGCCTGCTGCTCGGCTACAGCCGGGAGGCGGCGGCCCGCTACTCCTTCCTGCTGGCGATCCCGGCGGTGCTCGCCTCGGGGGCGCTGGAGCTGTTCAAGATCGGCGAGGGCCCGGCACCGGCCTGGGGGCCGACCATCCTGGCCACCTCGATCGCCTTCGCGGTCGGCTACGCGGCGATCGCCTGGTTCCTCAAGTACATCTCGCACCACAGCTTCCTGCCGTTCGTGGTCTACCGGGTGCTGCTCGGCGTCCTGATCATCGGACTGGTGGCCGGCGGTGTGCTGGCCCCGGACGCGGGCGTCGTGAAGTAGAACCGCGTTCCACCAGGACCGCGTTCCAGCAGGACCCCGGAACAGCAGTGGGCCGGGACACCCGAGGGGGTGTCCCGGCCCGTCGTTCGCCAGGATCGGGGAGGCAGCCACCGGCCTGCGGGGCCCTACCGCCCGAACTCCCGGGCGGCGGTCAGCCGGCCGCGGACGGCGGCGTGGACCTCGGCCTCCTCGGCCGGATCGGCGGCGAGCCGGCGCAGGCGCTCCAGCACGCGCGCGTCACCCGTGGTGGCGACATGGCGCGCGGCGAGCTCCCGCGTGGACTCCTCGCAGTCCCAGAGGCACTCGACGGCGGGGCCCTCGGGGAAGTGCACATCGGTCACGGCGAGCGCCCTGGCGGCGCGGCCGCGCAGTTCGGAGGAGGCGGCCTCCCCGTAGATGTGGCGCAGCACGGGGACGGCGTCGGCGGCGACCAGCCGCCCCGCACCGTCGACCAGCGAGCCGAGCCCGGTACCGCTGACCCCGCGGACGGATACCCAGCGGCGCAGCCCGTCGACGACGAGCGGTGCGTCGGCCGGCTCCCCGGCGTCGGCGAGCAGTTTGACGGCGGCCTCGCCGAGCGCGCTGTCCGCGCCCCCGGTGGCCGGGTCGGCCCAGCGGCGGGCCTGCGCCAGGACCTCGGGGCCGCGCATCCGGCCGACCAGTTCCAGGGCAGCGCGCACGATCCGGTCGTCGACGTCGACGGCGGCGGCCTCGATCAGCTCGACGGCGGCCGGGTCGCGCTGGTCGACCAGGTAGCGCAGTGCGGCCCGGCGGGCGCCGGGCAGGCCACCGCGGGCGGCCTCCAGCACGGCGGGGCGGTCCTCGGGCCGGACGACGGCGGTCAGGCAGCGGGCGGCCGCGGCGGCCCGGCGGTCCACGGCGTCGGGGGCGGCCGGATCGGCGGCGTCGGGCGCGGGATCGGGCCGGCTGTCGGCCCCACCGAGGAAGGCGCCGGCCCCGAGGGCGCCCAGGCTCCCTTGGTCGGCCCAGGCCAGGACGTCGGCGGTGGACCAGCCCGGGGTGACGCCGCCGCGGTTGAGCTGGCGCTGCCAGAGGTCGAAGGGTGACTGCTCGCTGGCCGCCGCCACTCTCGGGTGGTAGGCCGCCCACAGCCGCCAGGGCCGGGGCTCGTAGGCGTTGCGGATGAACTCGCGCAGCTCGGCGTCGCCCTCGGCGCCCGGGGCGAAGCGGTCCAGGACGGCGGTGCCGAGCAGCAGCAGGCCGCGGTCGTCGTCGCGCAGGGCG
The DNA here is from genome assembly GCF_040687675.1 of Kitasatospora sp. NPDC056731. NCBI lineage: Bacteria > Bacillati > Actinomycetota > Actinomycetes > Kitasatosporales > Streptomycetaceae > Kitasatospora > Kitasatospora sp. NPDC056731. Next base: position 15,893 of record NZ_JBFBNR010000049.1, on the reverse strand, counting down.
AGCTCGTCGAGGGCCCAGGCCCAGTTGGCGCCGGTGGCGGTGTACTCGCGCAGCATCAGCAGCGCGTCGCGCCGGCCGTACGCGGCGAGGTGGCCCAGGACGGAGAGGGCGAGGCCGGTGCGGTTCTCGTCGTCGCTGACGAGGTCCTCGGCGGAGTGGAGGTGGTCCTCGATGCCGTCGAGGGGGGCTTCCAGCTCCATGTAGAGGCGGGCGTAGTAGAGGGAGCGGTTCTCGACCTGCCAGTCGGCTCGCGGATCCCTGGTGACGCACTCCTCCAGCGCGGCGATGGCCTCGGTACGGTCGGCGGCCAGCGCGTGGAGCTGCCCGTCACCGCGGCCTCGCTGCAGGAGGCCGAGGAGGCTGGCACTGGGTGCTATCACTGGCTCGAACATGAGGTCAGCATCCGTTGCGGCGGTCGTAGTGGCAACGGGATTTCCGTCGCCGGGGTCTCTGGTCGGTACTGCGGTGGGCGCCCGGGCGCCGGAATCACCGAAGGTTACCGCCTCGCGCCACCTTCCGCACACAGGGCGACGAAGGCTGCTGCCACAGTGGCATATGCCAGGGGAATTTTGCCTGCGTTATGTCCAAATCGCCCGCAGGGGCGAGGGCGCTGTGCCACAGTCTTCTCACCACCGACGGCCCGCACGCGGCGGGCCACCCCCGAGCCATGGACCCGCCATGAAGATGCCCATAGGCGCCGCCCGCCCGCCGGACACCGCCACGGTGGACGGCGCCCCGGCAGGCGCGACGGACGACGGCGCGCGCGGCGAACCGAGCGGCGACGCCGACAGCGGAACGGACGGCAGAGTGGACGGCACGGCGCAGGAGCCGTCCAAGAACCCCGACCTCGGCGACGGACCCGACGCCGACGGCGGCCGCGACCACCTCATCGGCTCAGCCGAATGGGACCTCCTCACCGACCGCGTCCACTGGAACGCGGACACCTACCAGCTCCTCGGCTGCGACCCGGGCAACGGCCCGCTCAGCCTGGACCGGCTGCCCGACCGCCTCCCCGAGGCCGACCGGCCCGTGCTGCGCCGGATGATGACCGACGCCCTGATCCACGGCCGTATCTCCGCCGGCACCCTGCGGATCCGCCGCGACGGCGCCCCGCACGCCAGCGTCGAGTGCGCGGGCGAGCCCGTCCTCGGCACGGACGGCACCGTCACCGCCCTGCGCATGCTGCTGCGGCCGGCACCCCCGAACTGACCGGGGCCCGCCGGGGCCTCAGAACCTCCGGGCCGCAGAAGCTCCGGGCCTCACAACCTCCACGTCTCAGGACCCCCAAGCCTCAGGACCCCGGGCCTCAGGACCGCTTCGGCCGCTTCTTCGCGTCCGCCGCCCGCAACTCCCGCCCCAGCTCGGCCCGCAGCTCGTCCACCACCGGCAGGCCCCGGTAGCGCGCGGTCAGCCGGTACATCTCGCGCAGCCGGTCCCAGGTCCGGTGCGAGGAGTTCTGGCCGATCAGGTTCATCACCATCTTGGCCTGGAACTCCGCCGCGTCCGGCTCGCCGCTCAGCCAGTGCACCGAGGCCAGGGTGATCCGGTCGAACAGCGCCGAGCGCAGCTGCCCGGTGCCCTCCCGCAGGGTGATCACCCGTTCCGCGTGCCGCTGCGCCTGCGCCGCCGCCGAGGGGTCGTGCTCCGCCAACGTGCGCAGCACCAGCGCCTGCATGCCGCGCAGTTCGGCCTCGTCGAACACCTGCATCCAGGACGGCGGCGGCTCCGGCGCCCCCTCGGCGAACAGGTCCTCGGCCTCGCCGAGCAACCGCCAGGTGTCCTGGGAGTGCCCGATCGAGGCGTGCGCCCAGGCCTCGACGGTGTTCAGCATCGCGCGCGTTCTCGGCAGCACCCGGCCGCCGGCCGCCTTGGCCGCCGACATCAGGTCGATCGCGTCGTCGGCCCGGCCCAGGTGGACCATCTGCCGCGCGGCCCGGGAGATCGCCTCGCCGGCCCGCGGCCGGTCGCCGGCCTCCTTGGCCGACTCCGCCGCGATCATGAAGTACCGCTGGGCGGTGGGCTCCAGGCCCACGTCGTGCGACATCCAGCCCGCCAGCACCGCCAGGTTGGCCGCGACCAGCCACAGCCGCTGCTCCACCACCGGGGGGTGCCGGTGCGTCAGCAGGCCTCCCACCTCGTTCAGTTGACCGACCACCGCCTTGCGCTGGAGCCCGCCGCCGCGCGCCGCGTCCCAGGCGCGGAACACCTGGACCGAGCGCTCCAGCGACTCCACCTCGTCGAGCCCGACCGGGCCCGCGTCGTACACGTCCACCGCGGGGCGCGCCCCGCCCTGGGTGATCACCTGGCGCGGCCCGGGGACCGAGGCCGCGTACGCGACCGCGTCCCCCCCGAGCCAGCCCTTCAACGAATCGGCGATGACCGTTCCGGCCGTGAGCGCGGCACCCGCGCCCACCAATCCACGTCGGTTCAGCATGAGGTCCATTCCCGTGAACTCGGTGAGGACCGCGGCCGTTCGATCCGGCGACCATGGCACTGCTGCGGACTGCGCCGCTCCGGACCTGGTGGGCCGGTGTCGTTCCAGACCGAGGTCCTCAGTGGTGACGACACGGCCGAGCCGCTCCGTGAACACGGCCGCCAGCACCCTCGGCACCGGATCCCGGGGGATCTCCCCCTGCTCGATCCAGCGCCGTACCCTCGACGTGTCGGTGGACAGCTGCTGCTGCCCCATCGCGGCACCCCGACGGTTGACCAGCCGCGCGAGCTCGCCCTTCGACCAACCGGTCAGGACGAACAAGTCAGCGAGTCGGGTGTTGGGTTCCCTGCTCAACGAAGCCCCCAGGTTCCTCGGCTGATTCGAGGCTAGAGGCTCCGGCAAGTGCCAGGCGAGCATTCGCCACCGTTCGCCAGGGCCCGCCAGACTACTAAGCCAGTGCGCCGCGGGTGTGTTGTAGGGGTGCGCCACCTCGCCCCCGGGTCGGGCGGCGTCCCACCGGCGTCGGGGCAGTCCCCCGACCGTGGCACGGGACGCTCCCGGTCCTCACCCGAGGGGGTGGCGCGGCCGGGTGGCGCGGGGGCGCCGGGCACGGCCACGGCAGTCCGGCCGACCGTACTCCCCAGGGTGCGGACGGCCGGAGCACCGCCGTCGTCCGGGTCTTCCGACCCCGCGTCCGTGCCCGGCGCCCGCGCACCACCCACCGCACCGAGTCAGGGCCGCCGTCACGCCAGGAAGCACGCGGCACCGGCCCTCCCCGCACCGCGGGGCGCACCTGCCGACGGACAGAAAGGGACCACCCTCACCCCATGTACTCCTCAGCGACGACCCCCTCGCCGACCGCGACCCGCACCGCGCTGCGCCCCCCTACCGCGGCCGCCGGGCGCCCCGGGCCGAAGCAGGTGCCCCCGTCGAGCCGCCCGGTGGCCCCGCACGGCACCGACGGCCGGTCCACGGACGCCCGGGTCCCGTCCGGCCGTACGGCGCTGGGGCTCCGCGGCCCCGAAGCGGCCCCGCCCGTCGGCGGCCGGCTCCCGCTCGCCCGCCAGGCCGACGGCCGGGTGCTGCGCCCGCCGCACCGTCCCGGCCAGGTCGGCGGCCCCGAGCGGATCGACCCGTCGGCGCTGCAGACCCCGGCGGTGCGGGCCGCGCTGGCGAGCGTCGCGCGGATATGTCCCGCGTTCACCCCGCGCCAGGTGCTGCGCGAGGGCAGCCGCCACATCCTGGTGGCGGGCACCATCGGGCGGGCCCCGGTGGTCGCCAAGTGCCTGGCGCCGCAGGCGGTGCGGAGTGGCTACTTCGAGCAGTTGGTGGCCGACTTCCACCACGAGGTGGCGGTCTACCGGGCGTTCGTCCGGCACCGCCCGCCGGTGCGGCTGCCCCGGCTGGTCGCCGCCGACCACGACCGCTGCGTGCTCGTCATGGAGCGCGTTCCCGGGCGCCCGGCCGCGCGGGAGCGCCACCCGGTCAACGCGCCCACCCCGGGCGAGGTGCGGGCGCTGCTGACCGCCGTCCGGACGCTCAACCTGTGGCGGCCGCCGACCGACGTGTTCCAGCCACGCATGGACTACCCGATGGAGATCGCCCGTTACCACTCGGTGGGCCAGCTCACCGACCGGGACGCCGGCGACCTGCGCGGCCTGCTGCACGGCCTCGGCCACACCCCGCTCCAGCTCTGCCACGGCGACGCCCTGCTCAGCAACATGCTGCTGGCGCCGTCCGGCCCGGTGCTGGTGGACTGGGAGCAGGCCGGCTGGTACCTGCCCGGCTACGACCTGGCGGTGCTGTGGAGCGTGCTGTCCGGCGACACGGCGGCGCGCCGCCAGATCAGCCAACTCGCCCAGAGCGGCGGCACGCTGGCCCGGGACGCGTTCCTGGTCAACCTGGTGCTGGTGCTGATGCGGGAGATCCGGCTGTACGACGTGCCGGGCGCCGGCGAGGAGCAGCGGATCATGATCCGCCGGCTCTACGACGACGCCGCGCTCGCCCGCCGGGCCGTCCGGGCCGCGGTCGGCACCCGCTGAGGCTCCGGGCCCCGAGCCCCGGGGCCCGGAATCCGCTACGGCCGGCCGCCGCGCTCCAGGGCGGCCCGGCCAGCGGCCTCCAGGACGGCCTCGTCCGGGGCGAGGTGCACCCGGCTGCTCAGCACGTCCCGCAGGTAGCGCTCCAGCGGGTGACGCCGGCTCAGACCGGGGTTGCCGGTGAGCGAGACCGCCTGCTGGACCGCCGCCGTCGCGGCCCGGGTGGCCAGCAGGTGGGCCGGGCCGGTCCGGGCGACCGCGTCCGGCTCGCCCCGGTCCACCCGGGGGGCCAGCCCCTCGACCAGTTCCTCGGCGCCGATCAGCTGGGCCTCGATCTCGCCGAGGGCGCAGCGGTAGCGGGGCAGGGTGCCGAGCGGCTCGGTCAGATTGGCCGGAGTGCGCTGGTTGAGGAAGCGGATCAGCCAGGACTGGGCGGCGCGAGCCACCCCGATCGCCACTGCGGAGAGCGCCAGATCGTGCCAGGCGAGGGAGAGTTCGGCGGCCCCGGCCGCGTCCGCCGCGCCGCCCTTGGGAGCGGTGAGGCCGAGCGCGAGCTCGGTCGGCACCCGGACCTGCTCCAGCACCACGTCGTGGCTGGCGCTGGCCCGCAGGCCGACCTGGTCCCAGGTCGGGTCGATCTCCAGGCCCTCACTCTCGCCGCGGACCAGGAACGTCCCCAGCCTCGGCTCCGGCTCGTCGGTCCGCGCCGTCACCGCCATCCAGGCCAGCGCCTCGGCGCCGGTGCAGTACGTCTTCCGGCCCGTCAACAACCAGCCCTCGCCGTCCCGCCGGGCCACCGTGTCCGGCAGCGCCTCGGGCCGGCCGCCGGGCTCCGCGCGCAGCGTGTTGACCAGGGCGGGCCCGCGCCGGGACTCGGTGAGCAGCCGCCGGTAGCCCGCCGTCGGCCAGGAGGCACGGCGGGCCTGCTCGGCGTGCTGGAGCAGCGTGAAGGCGGTGACCACGGCCACCGAGGCGTCCCCGCGCCCGAGTTGGGCCAGTACCCGGACGGTGTCGGCGAGCGTGCCGCCCGGCCCGCCGTACCGCTGGGAGACGGTCAGGGTGAGCAGTCCGGCCTCGTGCACCGCCTCGATGCCCTGGTACGGGAAGGTGGCGTCGCGGTCGTGCTCCTCGGCGCGGGCGGAGAGCAGGTCGACCACCCGGGGAAGTCCGGCGAGGGCGGCGACGACGGCCGAGCGGTCGGGCGCGGGATCGGGCGCGGGGTGGCCGGAATCCGACGCTCCCGAGGCGGCGGCGGTCGCGGTGTCGGACGGGCGGTCCGCGGGCGAACGGTCAGCGGCGGTGGTCGTCATGGTGCTGGGGCCTCCGGGCGGCAGCGTGGGCGCGGCAGATGCGGGCGGCACGCCGGACGGGCGCGCGGTACCGGACGGGCGGCCTCGGAGGTCAGTTCACGGCCCGCCCCCGGATTCGGCGCCGGCCACGAACGGCCGGCCGCCCGCCGCCTCGGGGACGAATCCCCCTCAGCGGCCCGGACACACCGCGCTGGCGGTGCGCCGCAGGTCCAGATAGCTGCGACGGGTCAGCAGCGGGAGACGGCACGACATGTTCGCGACTGTACGAACCTGTGATCGAAACCGTCAAGCGGCGTCCGAGCCCCGGTCGAGGCCGGTCAGCCCTGCTGGAACATGTCGGCCGGGAGCGGCTTCAACAGCTGATACAGGTCGTCCGAAATCGGTCGGTCCCAGGACGCGATGGTGACCTGGACGCCGTCGCTGCGCCCGAACTGGGCGCAGAACACCCGCTCCTCGCTGACCTTGACCTTCTTCACGATCAGCAGGTCGTCCCCGAGCATCACCGGGAAGTCCTCGGCCGAGACGAAGTCGACCGGCTCGTCGTTCTCCAGCGCCGCGAGCAGCTGCCGCACCTCGAAGGGCACGCTGTCGCCGGTCTCCCGGGCGGGCGAGCCCTCGGGGAGGTTGCCGATGAACATCGCCGGGCCTCTGCCGCCGAACAGGTCGTAGCGCAGGAAAATCCCCTGGCAGGAGCCGTCCGGGCCGGTCATCATGGCCGCACCGAAGTCGCCGGGCCAGTCACCCGGGTCCATCGCGAGCACGTCGAAGTCCGGGCCGGCGGGCTGTCCGGAGCGACGGCGGAGAAAAGACATGGGAACATCGTACGTGCCCGGCACACCACGCTCGCGAGGTGGGTGGGGCACCGTCGGGAGATCGACGCTCAGAGACCAATGTTGACTCTGAGCAACCGTCCGGGCTACGTTCGGTTCAGCACGACAGCCGTTCCGGGTTTCACCCTCCGGGGGGACGGCATGTCGCAACGCGGCCCTACACGCGTTTCCCTCACTGTGCACATCGTCGTGCCGAACTGCCGAGCACCCAGCTTCGTCGTCGCACACAGCACAGCACACAAGCCAACAGTTCCATCACCACAAGCCAGATCCGCGGGGCCCCGGCCCGTCGCTCCCGCGGATCTTGCTCGGGACGCCGCCGCGTGGGGGCGTGCGGGTCCCGAGCAAACGGTGTCGCCGCCGAGTCGCTCTCGACGTCGACGCCAGCCTCCCGGCGACTGCCGGCCCCTCGTGGGCCGGGACCGGCCGACGCACCCCGGTGCGCAGGGGATGACTGGGAGGATGGCCTGGCAACGCTGCCGGGTCGCACAGCAGGCGCCGTGTCTGGCCGCGTGGGGGCGGTGGGCACGGCGTCTGCCTGTGCTCATACTCTGAGCTGCGTTTGTCTAACAGTCAACAGAAATTCTGACGGGGCACGTTCAATAGATCATCAGTTGTGATGTTCGGGGCCGAAATCGACCGCGGAGCGGGCCCCGTTCCGACGGGACCCGCTCCGCGGTCGTGCGACGGTGGCTCGGGCTCAGGTGAGGTCGAACTCGCCGTCCCGGGCACCGAGCACGAAGGCCCGCCACTCCCCCGGCGTGAACACCAGGACCGGACCGTCCTCCTGGCGGCCGTCCCGCATCCCGATGTAGCCGTCCACGAACGCGATCTGGACATCCCCGACGCCCTGGCTGCTGCACAGCCACTTCGCCCCGCTGAAGTCCACCTTCGGCTTCCCGCTCGGCGCCAGCTGCGGCTCCGCGCCGCCCGCCTCCACGTCGATCCCACTGTTGACTGCCACTACCCGGTCTCCTCCCGACGGCTTTCCCGGCCAGCCTAACCACACCCGCCCGCCCCGGTCAGCGGGTTGACGAGGACTCCACCAGCCGGGCCCGGACGCCGCAGGAGGCCCGCTCAACGCGTGTCCCGCCCGACGGGGGCCACCGGAGCTGCCAGAGTGCTTGGCAGCGCGGGGGACCACCCCCCGCCGGCCGTACACGGGCCCTCGACGGCCCGCCCCGGCCCCGCCCCGGCCCCGCGAACCCGATGCGCACCGGATGCGGCCCGCACCACCTCGCCCAGCACCGCCCACCACCACCCGCCACCGCCCAGAGGGAGCAGCCGATGAGCCGCCGGGACGGCACCCGCGCCGATGTCATCCCCATCTCCGACGCCCCCTCGGCACACCCCCCGGCGCCCCGCACGCCACCCGCGCCCGCCACGCTGCCCCGGCCCGCCTCCGGCCGGCCCCCCACGCACGGCCGGGTCGGGATCGTCCTGGTGTCGCACAGCCAGGAACTGGCCATCGCGGTGCGCGCCCTCGCGCTCACACTGACCGGATCCGACTCCCCCGCCCCGATCGCCGCGACCGGCGGGGACCAGGGCGGTCCCGGCATCAGCGCGGTCCTGGTGGCCGCCGCCACCCGCCGGGTCGACCAGGGCCACGGGGTCGTGGTGCTCGCCGACCTGGGCAGCGCCGTCACCACCGTGCGCGCCCTGCTGTCCGACGCCGACGAGCACGGCCTCCCGTTCCCGGTCCGCTTCGCGAACGCGCCGTTCGTCGAGGGCGCGGTGGCGGCCACCGCCACCGCCACCGCGGGCGGCGACCTCGCCGCCGTCCTGGACGCCGCGGAGGAGGCCTACCGGCAGCGCAAGGGCTGAGCGGCCTCGCGAATTCCCCCCACCCGGGGTGACCGGACGGCTACCATCGGCGAAGGGCCCGAACTCCCGGCCCGCCCGGGGAGGGGAGTCGAGGATGCGGACCATCCGCCGTGCGCCGGTCAGGGGCGCTCCTTGCCCTCCCACACGAAGACCGCCGACCCCTCGCACTCCAGCGCGTGGCGCAGCCGCTCGTGCTCGACCTCGATCATCGGCGGCAGCCCGTCCAGCGGGTACCAGCCGACCTCCAGCGACTCGTCGTCGTTCACCCTCGCCTCGCCGCCGACCGCCCGGCACCGGAAGGTCAGCACCAGGTACTGCGTCACATCGCCGTTCGGGTAGGTGACCTGCGGCGAGACGGTGACCGAGGCGAGCAGCTCGGGCACGGCCACCACCCCGGTCTCCTCCAGGCACTCGCGCACCACGCCGTCGGCGGGCTGCTCGCCGGGGTCGAGGATGCCGCCGACCGGCGCCCACCTCCCGTCGTCGGCCCGTCGGCCCAGCAGCACCCGGCCGTGGTCGTCCAGGACGACGGCGACGACGGCGGTAAGCCAGAGCGGACGGGTGCCCACCAGGGCGCGGAGATCGGCGAGGAACGGGGGAATGGCCATACGCCGCAGCCTAGGCCCTGTCCGGCAGGCTCCCAGGCCGCCGCCACCGACGTGCGACCCGCGACGCGCGGGCTCATCGTGCGAGGCCTCCCTCCGGGCGCAGCAGGGCCAGCACGGTCAGCCCGAGGATCCGCAGGTCGAGCCGGAGCGAGCGGTGCTCCACGTACCAGAGGTCGAGTTCGGCCCAGTCCGGCCGGGCGAGCGGGCGGCGGGCCTGGAGCTGGGCCCAGCCGGTCAGCCCGGGCCGGACGGCGAGCCGGCCGCGCTCGCGGCGGGAGTAGCGGACCACCTGGTCGGGGCGGACGGGCCGGGGGCCGATCACCCCCATCTCGCCGCGGGCGACGTTCCACAGCCGGGGCAGCTCGTCCAGGCCGGTGCGGCGGAGCAGCACGCCGAGCCGTCCTCCCCGGCTGGTCCGGAAGCGGAGGACCTGGAACTCCCGGCCGTGCCGTCCGGCCCGGGTCAGCCGCAGGAGCACCGGGCCGCGCGCCGTGCAGCGGAGCAGGGCGGCGATCACCAGGGCCAACGGGAGCGCGACGATCCCGGCCAGGGCGGCGAGGGCGAGGTCCCCGCCGCGCTTCATCCGGCGGACACGGTGGTGCGCGGTGCGCCGTCCGGCTTCCTGTCGGGTTCTCCACCCGGTTCTCCGCCCGGATCGGACGTGGCGCTGCCGCCCATCTCTTCCCCTCCACGGCACCGTCGAGTCCACGGCACCGTCGAGCCGCAAGAACGCATTCACAGTAAAGGCGCCTTGGAGCCGTCGCCCGGGAATGGTGAAAGAAGTGGGCAGAGGATTGTCCGACAGGCCGAAATTCGGTCGATCTGACCAATATTGCTCGATCTGCTGCTCGATCTGCCGCTCGGAATGCCGAGGGCAATCGAAGTACAGCCGTCCACCGAAGGCCGGCCGGTCGCTGAGGAGGTTAGAGCGCGGCGCCCCGGCGGTAACGCAGCAGCCCGAACGCGATCCGGCCGAGCAGCAGCACTCCCGCGGCCAGACAGCCCGCCACCGCCATCGCCCAGGCCGGACCGTCACTGTCCGGAACGATCACCGCCACCACAATGCCCAGCGCAAGGCAGGCCAAACCCACCATCGCCAGCGGAAGCTGGTGGGTGACCAGCGCGCCACCACTCCACGCACGGGCCATCCTGGTCGCGCCGTGCAGGTGGAAGGGATCACGGTCCGCATCTGCCATGAGCCCAAGGTACCCCCGGCGAACGCCGGAGGCAGCCCGCAGGGAGTGAACGTTCGACCACCCGGTGCGACCGGCCCGCCGACCTCACCCGAGCAGGTCACGGACCGCCCCGGTCGTGCATTCCGGCTCCACATTCAGTTCACATCAGTTCACATCAGTCCACGAAAAATCCTCGTCCCCCCGGTACAACCATCCGCTCGGTGCAGCGGTCTCAATGGCATTGAGCGATCCAGGAGCCGTTCGCGGGAAGGGTGCGAGCCCCCCACCGCGGACCGGAATACCCAGGAGGCGGAGCCGCCGCCGCCTGGAGTCGGAGGCCGGGCTCCGTCCTCCGGCGGTACCGCCACGCCGCTCGGCGACCGAGGGGGAACCGTGCCGCAGTCCCAGTCCACCACGTCGATCTCCATGGCCCCCACCAGGCCCGTCCCGTTCGTGCGCCCGCTGCCGACGGCCACCCGCCGCCACCCGACCGCCGACCGGGGCAGGCCGGACGCGCGGGGCGAATGGCTGCGGTTCGCCCCCGTCCAACCCCTGTTCCGCGCCCGCGCCGCACAACGCCTCGCCGTCCTCGCCTACCACGGCGTCACCGACCACCGGTCCTTCGGCGCCCAGCTCGACCGGCTCCGAAGACTCGCCACCCCGGTCTCGCTCACCGCCGTCCTCCAAGCCGTCACCGAACAGCGACCGCTGCCGCCCCGCAGCGTCCTGGTCACCTTCGACGACGCCGACCGCAGCGTCCTCACCCACGCCCTGCCCGCCCTCGACGCCCGCGGCATCCCCGCCACCGCCTTCGTCATCTCCGAACTCATCGGCACCGAACGCCCCTTCTGGTGGCACGAGGCCGACTTCCTCGCCCGGCACGGCGGCCGTGCCCGCTCGCTCGACTGCGGGCACCCCTCCCAGCTACTCCCCCGGCTCAAGGCCATGCCCGACCCCGACCGGCGGCGCAGCCTGCACGAGCTACGGGTCAGCGCCGACCGCCGCCCGCCCCGCCAGGAGCAGCTCACCCCCGCCGACCTGCTCGCCCTGCGCGACGGCGGCGTCGCCATCGGCAACCACACCCAGGGGCACCCCTGCCTCGGCCGCTGCGACGACGCCACCGTCCGCGCCGAGATCACCGGCGCCCACGAAGCCCTCACCCGCTGGCTCGGCGAACCCCCGACCGCCTTCGCCTACCCGGACGGCGGGCACGACCCGCGCGCCGAAACCGTCCTCCAGGAGCTCGGCTACCGCCTCGGCTTCCTCTCCGACCACCGGCTCGGCCCCCGCATCCCCTCCCACCCGCTCCAGATCAGCCGCCTCCAGGTCGACTCCACCACCAGCACCCGCCGCTTCGACACCATCCTCTCCGGCCTCGAACCCGCCTACCGCCGCTGGCGCCGCCAAGCCGTCGCCTGACCGGCCGGGGCGCGCGAGGGACGCAGAGGCACCCAGGAGCGCTCAGGAGCAAAAATGAGCCCTGTCGGGGAGGGGCAGCGGACCTCTGGGGGGCGAAATTTGGCCCCGCCTCAGCGGCAAACCACCCGCCCGTGGGGCAAGGCCTTGCCCCACGGGCACAGAACGTCGGGCAGGCCGACTTCCCGCATCAGCCGCCCCGGACGGGCAGTCGGGGCGGCGATCCAGGGACAGCCGGCCACTACGGGACTCCTCGACCGACCCCCGGAGGTTGGAGGGCAAAGATTTGCCCCTCAACTCATGACAGAGAGCCTGCCCTCGGCTGCCCCGGATGGGGATCAGCTGCGGTGGCCTTCCGCGCGGGCTGAAGGGTGGACCGCCGGCGGGCGAAAATTGGCCCGGTGGCGGACCGGCGGGGGCCCGTCAGCGGCTCGTCGGGGGAGGGCGAAGTGCTCTGCGAGGGCGGTGGGTGTCACGCCGGCAGCGTGCTGCGCATCAGGGCGGCGAGGGTGCGCCCCTGGGGGTAGAGGAGTGCGGCCGGGGGAAGGGCGGCGGGGGCGCCGGCGTGGAGCACGGTGATGGTGCCGGCGCCGGTGCGGATGGGGTCGGTGACCCGGCGCAGGGCCTGGGCGGCGACGGCGTCGGCGGAGCCGTGCAGGGTGAGCGCCGGGGAGGCGGTGGGGGCGACGGCGGCGCGGATGCGGTCGTCGACCAGTTCGTAGTGCGTGCAACCGAGGACGATCGCGGCGGTGCCGGCGGGGGTGCGGGCGGCGGCGTCGGCGATGGCGGCGGTGATGGCGGCGTCGTCGCCGTGTTCGATGGCGTCGGCGAGGCCGGGGCAGGCGACCTCGATCACGTCCGCGGTGCCGCCGAAGTCGCGGATCAGGCCGCGCTGGTAGGCGCTGCCGGTGGTGGCCGGGGTGGCCCAGATGGCCACGGAGCCGCCGAGGGCGGCGGCGGGCTTGATCGCCGGGACGGTGCCGACGACGGGCAGTCCGGGTTCGAGTTCGGCCCGGAGGGTGGCGAGCGCGTGCACGGAGGCGGTGTTGCAGGCGATGACCAGCGCGTCCGGTTCGAGCTCCGCGGCGGCGAGCGAGCAGCCGCGGGCGAGGTCGGTGACCTCCTCGGAGGTGCGCGGCCCCCAGGGCATCGAGGCCGGGTCGGAGGAGAGCACCAGATCGACGTCCGGGCGCAGCTTCCGAAGGGCGGCGGCGGCGGCCAGCAGGCCGATTCCGGAGTCCATCAGTGCGATCTTCACGGGGCAAGACTTTAGTCGATCCGCCCGATCCGGCCGGTTCTGCGGCAAACTGCGGGAGTGACCGTCCTGTTGTGGATCGCCGCGTTCTCCCTGCTGGTCTGGCTCTGGTTGGCGTGCTGCCACGGGCTGTTCTGGCGCACCGACGTGGGGTTGCCGCCGCGCCGTCCGCCGGTGCGCTGGCCGCAGGCGGCGGTGGTGGTGCCGGCCCGGGACGAGGCGCAGGTGCTGCCGGTGAGCCTGCCGACGCTGCTGGCCCAGAAGTACCCGGGGCGGGCGCGGGTGATCCTGGTGGACGACCACAGTTCGGACGGCACGGGCGCGGTGGCGGCGGAACTGCGGACGATGGACGGGCTGGAGCTGACCGTCACGACTCCTCCCCCGCTGCCCCCGGGGTGGACGGGCAAGTTGTGGGCGCTGCGGCACGGGGTGGAGCTGGCCGGTCCGGACGTCGAGTACCTGCTGCTGACGGACGCGGACATCGCGCACGGGCCGGACTCGCTGGCGGAGCTGGTGGCCGCGGCGGAGAGCAACGGGCTGGACCTGGTGTCGCAGATGGCCCGGCTGCGGGTGGAGACCGGCTGGGAGCGGCTGATCGTGCCGGCCTTCGTCTACTTCTTCGCGCAGTTGTACCCGTTCCGCTGGAGCAACCGGCCCGGTGGGCGGACGGCGGCCGCGGCGGGCGGCTGTTCGCTGGTGCGGCGGGAGGCGCTGGAGCGGGCCGGCGGGGTGGCCGCGATCCGGGGTGCGGTGATCGACGACGTGTCGCTGGCGCGGGCGGTGAAGTCCTCGGGCGGGCGGACCTGGCTGGGGCTGGCCGGGGCGGTGGACAGCGTCCGGCCGTACCCGCGGCTGGAGCAGTTGTGGCGGATGGTGTCGCGCAGCGCGTACGCCCAGTTGCGGCATTCGCCGCTGCTGCTGCTCGGGACGGTGCTGGGGCTGGGGCTGGTGTACCTGGTGCCACCGGTGGCCACGGCGGCCGGGCTGGTCGCGGGGGCGCCGGCGGTGGCGGTGGCGGGCGGGGCGGCCTGGGCGCTGATGGCGGGCACCTATCTGCCGATGGTGCGGTACTACCGGCAGCCGGCGCCAGCCGTGCTGCTGCTGCCCTTCACGGCGGGCCTGTACCTGCTGATGACAGTGGACTCGGCGGTGCAGCACTGGCGGGGCCGGGGCGCGGCGTGGAAGGGCCGGACGTACTCGCGGGCCTGAGCGTTTTGGGCCCCGAATTCGCGGGCACGGCAGGCCGGTTGGCTCCATACTGCTCGAATGGACCGCCAGAGGATCTCCCGTCTCGCCCATGCCCACCACCCGATCGCGGCACCGCTGACGGACGAGTCGGTGGCCCTGCTGCTGGAGCGCGCGACCGCCGGGGCGGCGGACGGCCGGGCGCTGGACCTCGGCTGCGGCGAGGGGGCGTGGCTGGTCCGGGCGCTGGCGGCGCGTCCGCGCTGGCGGGCGGTGGGGGTGGATCTGGACGCGACGGCGCTGACCCGGGCCAGGGAGGCGGCGGCCGTGCTCGGCGTGGCGCGCCGGATCGGCCTGCACCACGTGGACGCGCGGGAGTTCGGCTCGGTCGAGCCCTTCGACCTGGTGCTGTGCGTGGGCGCCACCCACGCCTTCGGCGGGCTGCTGCCGACGCTGGCAGCGGCCCGCGAGCACCTGGCCCCGGGCGGGCGGGTGCTGGTCGGCGAGGGCTTCTGGGAGCGGGAGCCGTCCCGGGCGGCCCTGGACGGGCTGGGCGCGGCCCGGGACGACTACGCGGACCTGGCGACCACCACGGACCGGGTGCTGGCGGACGGCTGGACACCGGTGTCCGGGTACGTGAGCAGCCCGCAGGAGTGGGACGACTACGAGTTCGCGTGGACGGGTGCGCTGGCCGAGTGGGCGCTGGAGCACCCGGACGACCCCGACGCGGCGGCCGCCCGGGAGGCCGCGGACCGGCACCGGCGGGAGTGGCTGCACGGCTACCGGGGGACGTTCGGCTTCGTGACGTACCTGCTGCGCCGGGACTGAACCGCCGGGCGGGGCGGGCCGCCGGAGGGCTGTCCGACCCCGGCCGGCGGCGGGCTCAGTTCCCGCGCAGCTGCTCCTGCTGGACCAGGTAGTCCAGCACCTCGGGCATCGCCTCGACGCCACCGGCCTTGCTCGGCGAAGTCCGGTACTCGCCCTGGACGACCACCGTCGGCAGCTCGTTGACGCCATAGCGGACGAAATCGGCGGCGGCCTCGTCGACCGACCGCGCCACCTCGTCGGAGCGGTACGTCCGGCGGAAGAGCTCGGCGTCCACGCCGTGGCGCACCGCCCAGTCGGTGGCGGTGGCCTCGGTGGTGAGGTCGGTCTGGTCGGTGCGCACCGAGCGGAAGACGCTGCTCTGCAGGCGCTCGACCAGGCCCAGGCGCTCCAGCGTGTAGTACAGGCGCGCGTGACCGCGCTGGGCGCCCTCGTCCGGGCCGCCCGGCCAGATCGCCGGGACGCGCCGCAGGGCGACGTCCGCGCGGTGCTTCTCGGCCCAGGCCTGCAAGGGCTGTTCGAGCTGCTGGGAGTGGACGCAGTCGTACCAGAAGAACTCGGCCGCCTCCGTGCGGACGCTCTCGCGCACCGGCTGCGGATGGTCGAGCTTGACGAACTGGGCGCCCTCGGAGGGGGGTTGGTGACTCACCGCGCCGGCCTGGAGGGGGGATACGGCGATCCCGGCGGCGATGGCGAGCAGGACGGTGGACCGCAGCAGCGACTTCGAGTTCACACCGGGCAGTGTGCTGGCGGCGGTTCGTTACCGTCGAGTTCGGCCGGGCACGCTGGCCCGGATTCGCCCGATCGGCCCAGCCCGACGCCCGGCCCGGCGTGCAACCCGACGCCCGGCCCGGTCCGCCGCCGCGGGTCTGTCACGGACCGGTGCGCACCCCCGGGCCACCCCCCGCCCACACCTCGGCGACCAGCCCCTGCCAGGCGTCCACCACGGCGCCGAGCTCGAAGTGCTCCAACGCGTGCGCCCGGGCGGCCGC
>NZ_JBFBNR010000048.1:0-56625 GCF_040687675.1 Kitasatospora sp. NPDC056731 | reverse complement strand
CTTCGGACCGCCTTCCAGCGGGCCCTCCGGGCGCTTCGTTCTTTCGTGTTTCAAGCTTATCAGATGTTTTCCGCTCCGTTTTCCGGAGTTTCATTCATCGGAATTCGCTTTCCACTTGCCCCCGCTCTCTCGCGGCGACTCCGGAACTGTACGGGGACAGGCCCGCCACATGCAAATCGCCCCCGCCCGGGGTCCCGGGCAGGGGCGATCCGATGTTCAGGCACCGTCAGGCGCGGCCCATCTCCTCGACGATGGCCGCCACGAAGCCGTCGATGTCGGCCTCCGTGGTGTCGTACGAACACATCCAGCGCACCTCGCCGGTGTGCTCGTTCCAGAAGTAGAAGCGGTAGTGCTTCTGCAGCCGCTCGCTCACCTCACGCGGGAGGATCGCGAACACCGCGTTCGCCTGGACCGGGCGCACGATCTCGACGCCGTCGATCCCGCGGACGGCCGCCTCCAGCCGGCTGGCCATCGCATTGGCGTGCCCGGCATTGCGCAGATAGAGGTCGCCGGAGAGCAGCGCCTCGAACTGGACGGAGAGGAAGCGCATCTTCGAGGCGAGCTGCATCGAGGTCTTGCGCAGAAACTTGATGTTCCGCACCCGCTCGGGGTTGAGTACCACCACGACCTCGCCGAACAGCAGGCCGTTCTTCGTGCCGCCGAAGGACAGCACGTCGACGCCCACGTCCGTGGTGAAGGCGCGCAGCGGCAGGCCGAGCGCCGCGGCGGCGTTGGCCAGGCGGGAGCCGTCGACGTGGACGAGCATGCCGAGCTGGTGGGCGTGCTCGGTGATCGCGCGGATCTCGTCGGCGGTGTAGAGGGTGCCGAGCTCGGTGCTCTGGGTGATGGAGACCGCGAGCGGCTGCGCGCGGTGCTCGTCACCGAAGCCCCAGGCCTGCTTGTCGAGCAGCTCGGGGGTGAGCTTGCCGTCCGGGGTGGGGACGGTGAGCAGCTTGATGCCGCCCATCTTCTCCGGGGCGCCGCCCTCGTCCACGTTGATGTGGGCGGATTCGGCGGCGACCACGGCGCCCCAGCGCGGGAGCAGCGCCTGGAGGGCGACCACGTTGGCGCCGGTGCCGTTGAAGACGGGGTAGGCCTCGGCCTTGTCGCCGAAGTGTCGGCGGAAGACGTCCTGGAGGTGGGCCGTGTAGTCGTCCTCGCCGTAGGCGATCTGGTGGCCGCCGTTGGCGAGGGCTATCGCGGCGAGGATCTCCGGGTGCACGCCGGCGTAGTTGTCGCTGGCGAAGCCGCGGACGGCAGGGTCGTGCCGCCGTACCGCGTCCGTACGGGTGAGGTCGGTCATCGGGCTGTCAGCCACAGGTGCTGTCCGTTCAGTTCTGCTGCGGGGCGGTCCCAGAGGCCCGCCAGGTGTCCGGCGAGGTCGGCGGTGTCGGTGAAGCCGGCGAACTTCGCCTCCGGCTTCTCGGCCCGCATTTCGGGGCTGACCAGCGCCTTGATGACCAGGATGGCAGCCGCCGCGGTGGGCTCGCCGTCGGGGGCGGTGCTCTCCTTCTTGAAGGAGTCGGCCATGGCGAGGGTCCAGGCCTCGGTGGCGGCCTTGGCGGCCGCGTAGGCGGCGCCGCCGGCGGTGGGCTTGTGGGCCGCGGCGGCGGAGATCATCGCGTAGCGGCCGGCGGAGCTGCGGACCAGGGCGGGCTGGAAGGCCAGCGAGGTGTGCTGGAGGGTGCGCACGACGGTGTCGTGCAGGAAGTCCCAGTCGTCCAGGCGGGTGTCGAAGAAGGTCTTGCTGCCGCGCCAGCCGCCGACCAGGTGGAACAGACCGTCGACGTGGCCGTGCTCGGCCTCCAGGTGGTCGGCCCAGTCGTGGACCTCCTGCGGGTCGAGCAGGTCGATCACCTGTCCGCTGACCTTGGCCCCGCGCACGGCGATGCGGGTGGCGTCCAGCGCGGAGTCGAGGCGCTGGGCGTCGATGTCGGCACCGATCACGGTGGCGCCGTCGGCGGTGAGGCGGCGCAGCACCGCCTGGCCGGCCGGGCCGCTGGCTCCGGCGACGGCGATGACCTTGCCGGCCAGCGGGGACTTGGTGGTCGTGGTCACGCGGCGGCTCCCTGGATACCGGTGCCGGTGATGCCGGCGGTGGCGGCGATGACGCCGCCGAGCTTCTTGGACAGGGCCTCGTAGAACATGCTCAGCGGGAACTCGTCCGGGAGCACCGCGTCGCACAGCGCCTTGTTGAGGGCCTTGCCGTCGGTGATGTCGAGCGGCAGCGCGTCGGAGCCCTTCGCCCAGGTGGAGGCGGGGTGCGGGGTGAGGTAGCGGGCGACCAGCTCGTAGGCGGCGATCCAGTGGGCCGGCTTGGGCCGGTCGATGCCGTCGCGGTAGAGGGTCTCGATCTCGGCGCAGAGCGCGTTGGTGACCTGCGGGGCCCGGTCCCAGTCGATGCTGAGGCGGTTGTCGCGCCAGCGCAGCGCGTCGTGCTTGTGCAGGTAGGCGAAGAGCAGCTGGCCGCCCATGCCGTCGTAGTTGCGGACGCGGTCGCCGCTGACCGGGAAGCGGAACAGGCGGTCGAAGAGGACCGCGTACTGGACGTCGCGGGCGTGCGCGTTGCCCTCGGCCTCCAGTTTCACCGCCTCCTTGAAGGTGGTGAGGTCGCAGCGGAGCTCCTCCAGGCCGTACATCCAGAACGGGCTGCGCTGCTTGATCATGAAGGGGTCGAACGGCAGGTCGCCGTGGCTGTGGGTGCGGTCGTGGACGAGGTCCCACAGGACGAAGGTCTCCTGCGCGCGGTCCTGGTCCTTGAGCAGGCCCTCGGCGTCGGCCGGGATCTCCAGGCCGAGCTGCTGGACGGCGCTGGTGGTGACGGCGCGGAAGCGGGCGGCCTCGCGGTCGCAGAAGATGCCGCCCCAGGTGAAACGTTCCGGCGCCTTGCGCACGGCGACCGTCTCGGGGAAGAGGACGGCGGAGTTGGTGTCGTAGCCGGCCGTGAAGTCGGTGAAGGTGATCGGCACGAACATCGGGTTGTCGAAGCGGGTCCGCTCCAGCTCGGCCAGCCAGTCGGGCCACACGACGCTCAGCAGGACGGCTTCCAGGTTGCGGTCCGGGTTGCCGTTCTGCGTGTACATCGGGAAGACGACGAGGTGCTCCAGGCCGTCCTCGCGCTGGTCGGCGGGGTGGAAGGCGAGCAGCGAGTCCAGGAAGTCGGGCTCCCGGTAGCCGGTGTCGGCCCACTTGGCCAGGTCCGCATCGACGGCGGCCAGGTAGGCGGCGTCGTGCGGGAACAGCGGGGCGAGCTCCTCGACGGCGCCGCGGACGGTGGCCACCAGCGGGTCGACGGTGTGCCGCTGGACGGCGGACAGGTCGATCGAGCCGTCCTTGGACTGCAGCGGGCGCAGCGTCTCGACGGCCTCCTTCAGGCGCAGCCAGGCCGGGTGGCCGGCGAGGGTCGAGACCGGGGCCTCGGCCGCCGCAGCGAGCCTTGGCGAAAGATTCTGCATCGGGGACTCACTTCGACAGGAGTTATTTCAACGGAGACACCATAAGTACGAAAGGTTCTCCTGTTCAAGGGGGTCGCGACCGACAAAGCTCCGGCGCGGCTCCGCCGAGGCCCGGGCGGGGCCCGGGACGCGGGCCCGCCGGCCGGGCGTCCGCCATGTGGACAGGGATCTGGATGTTCTGGACAGATGCACCGTCGGAATGCGAACCTCCCGCCATGCTCCCGGCGGTGATCACGGTGACCGAGTGCCACATCGGCCTGTTCCGGGTGCCCTCTCGTTGTCACGCCTGCTGTCGCGTGCGCGGCCTCTGCCGCCGCTGTCGCTGATCCGGCTCGGAGGGCACCGCGGACGCGGGCCCGTACGCCGACCATGCCGTGTGTGTTCCGGCGCCGCCACCGGGGGGAAGTGACCCGCCGGGCCCGCGGCCGGCCCCGGCCCGCCCCGTCGCCTCCCCTGTCCCGCCCTGCCCTTCCTCACTGGAGCCCTGCCATGACCATCCGCAAGCCGTCCGCCGCTCTGCCCCTCGCCGCGCTGATCGCCGCGGCCGCCGCGCTGACCGCGTGCGCGCCGCAGGACGCCAAGTCCGACGGGGCCGCCGCCTCGGGCTCCTCAGGTGCGGCCGGTAGCGCCGCGGGCTGCGCGCCGGGAGCGCTGGCGACCCGGACGGCGGGGACGCTGACCGTCGGCACCGACAAGCCCGCCTACGACCCGTGGTTCACCGAGGACAAGCCGGAGAACGGCAAGGGGTTCGAGTCCGCCGTGGCCTTCGCGGTGGCGGAGAAGCTGGGCTACCCCAAGGAGAAGGTCAGCTGGGTGGTCGCGCCGTTCGGCAAGGCCACCTCGCCGGGGGCCAAGGACTTCGACTTCGATATCAACCAGGTGTCCATCAGTGACGAGCGCAAGCAGGCCGTCGACTTCTCCTCCGGCTACTACGACGTGCGCCAGGCCGTCATCGCGTTGAAGAACTCCAAGGCGGCGAGCGCGAAGAGCATCGCCGACCTGAAGGGCGCCAAGCTGGGCGCGCAGGTCGGCACCACCAGCCTGGACACCATCACCAACACCATCAAGCCGAGCGTCCAGCCGGCCGTGTTCGACTCCAACGACCTCGCGAAGGCCGCGCTGAAGAACGGCCAGGTCGAGGCGCTCGTGGTGGACCTGCCGACGGCCTTCTACATCACCGGCGCCGAGGTCCCCGAGGCGCAGGTGGTCGGGCAGTTCGAGGGGGCGTCGAAGAGCGAGCAGTTCGGCCTGGTGCTGGACAAGGGCTCGAAGCTGACCGGCTGCGTGTCGCAGGCGGTGGACGCGCTGCGCTCCGACGGCACGCTCGCGAAGCTGGAGAAGCAGTGGCTCTCCGACGCCGTCTCGGCACCGGTGCTCAAGTGAGCGGCGACGCGGTGGCGGCCGGTCCGGCGTCGGTCGCCACGGGCCGGGGCGGGAAGATCCGCGCCGGGAAGGGCCTCGACGGGAAGGGTCGCGACGGGAGGGGCCGCGACGGCGGCGGGGGCAAGGGGGACGACGACGGCTACCGCCCCTCCGAACGACGGCTGGCACACGAGGCGTACCGGCGCGGCCGGGCCCGCCGGTCGGCGCTGACGGCCGCCGGGTCGACCCTGGCGATGGCGGTCGCGCTCTACCTGCTGGTCGTCAACTCCCCCGGCTGGGAGGTGACTCGGAAGACCTTCTTCAACGCCGACTACGCCCGCCAGGCGCTGCCCGAGGTGCTGACGGGGCTGCGGCTCAACCTGGAGCTGATGCTCGGCTGCGGCGCGCTGATCCTGGTGTTCGGCCTGCTGCTCGCGGTGCTGCGGACGCTGCGCGGGCCGGTGTTCCTCCCGGTGCGGCTGCTGGCCACCGCGTACGTGGACTTCTTCCTCGGGCTGCCGATGATCATCTGCCTGCTGGTGATGATCACCGGGGTGCCGGCGCTGCGGCTCAGCGGGGTGACCACCGATCCGCTGGTGCTCGGCGGGGCGGCGCTGGTGCTGACGTACTCCGCCTACGTGTCGGAGGTCTTCCGCTCCGGCATCGAGTCGGTGCACCCCAGCCAGCGGGCCGCGGCCCGGTCGCTCGGGCTCACCAACGCGCAGGCGATGCGGTACGTGGTGCTCCCGCAGGCCGTGCGGCGGGTCGTGCCGCCGCTGCTGAACAACCTGGTCAGCCTGCAGAAGGACACCGGGCTGGTCTCGATCGGCGGGGCGATCGACGCGGTGTACGCGGCCAAGATCATCGCGGCCCGGTCGTTCAACTTCACGCCGTACCTGGTGGCGGGGCTGGTGTTCATCGTGCTGACCATTCCGCTGACGCGGTTCGCCGACTGGCTGACCGCCCGGACGAACCGTCGGCAGTTCCAGGGAGGTGCGGTGTGAGCGGGGACGTGCTCCGGCTGGAGTCCGTGCGCAAGACCTTCAACGGCCAGGTGGTGCTGCGCGACGTGGGGTTCGCCGTGCCCGAACACTCGGTGACGGCGCTGATCGGGGCGTCCGGCTCCGGCAAGTCCACGCTGATGCGGTGCGTCAACCTGCTGGAGGGGATCGACGACGGGGCGGTCTTCCTGGACGGGGAGGAGATCACCGACCCGCGCGCCGACCAGGACGCCGTCCGCCGCCGGATCGGCGTGGTGTTCCAGTCCTACAACCTGTTCCCGCACCTGACCGTGCTGGAGAACATCACGCTCGCCCCGCGCCGGGTGCACGGACGGGGGCGGGCCGAGGCGGAGGCTGAGGCGCTGGGACTGCTCGACCGGCTCGGGCTGGCGGCCAAGGCGAAGGAGTACCCGGACCGGCTCTCCGGCGGACAGCAGCAGCGCGTCGCCATCGTGCGGGCGCTGGCAACCGGGCCCCGGCTGCTGCTGCTCGACGAGATCACCGCGGCGCTCGACCCGGTCCTGGTCGGGGAGGTGCTCTCGGTGGTGCGCGACCTCAAGGAGCAGGGGATGACGATGGTCCTGTCCACCCACGAGATGGGGTTCGCGCGCGAGGTGGCCGACCAGGTCTGCTTCCTGGACGACGGGGTGGTGCTCGAACAGGGGCCGCCGGAGCAGGTGTTCGGCGATCCGCGGGAGGAGCGGACGCGACGGTTCCTCAGCCGGGTCGTCGCCTCGGGGCGGCTCGCGGGCTGAGCGCCGGCCGGGGCGGCGGAGCGTGTGCCCGGTGGCCGCACACCGGGGGGCACCACTGTGCGCCCCGGTGCGCGCCCTGCCCGCGCCCCGGCCACAGCGGTGATCGTGGACGGGACGACCGTCCAGACCGCGGTCGGCGGGCGATGGTGTGGCGGGCCGCGGGCGAGTTCGCCGCCCCCGCCACACCGCCGCCGGCCGCCCGCCCCCGCCGCCCCGGGAGGCCGCCGTTGCACGGACCCTCGCTGATCAGCTGGCTGCTCGCGCTCCTCACCGCCACCGCCGGGGCCTACTGCCTCACCCGGCTGCGCCACTCCCCCTGCGCCGCCGGCACCACTCACCACTTCGGCACCCGACGCCTGCTCGCCCGGGAGTCCGACGCCGCCGAGGCCCTGATGGGGCTCGGCATGGCCGCCATGGCCGTGACCGGCGGCGCCGTCCCGGCCACCGTCTGGGCCTGGGTGTTCGGCCTCCCCGCCGCCGCCTTCCTGCTCGCCGCCGTACGCGCCCCGGCCCGCCGGGCACACCGGCTGCACCACGCGATCGGCGCGCTCGCCATGACGTACATGGCGCTCGCGATGACCGCCACCCCCGGCCATCACCACCACGCCGCCGACGCGGGCACGCCGCTGCTGACCGGCTCCCTCCTGCTCTACTTCGGCGCCTACTCCCTGTGGGCCGGCACCCGGCTCCTGCACACCCCCTCCGGGACCCTGGCACTCGGCACCGCCGGGCTGCCCCGGGCCTGCCGACTCACCATGGGCATCGGCATGTTCGCCATGCTCCTGACCATGTGAGCCCCGATCGATCCAAGACCCCACCCCTGACGTGGCGTTGGTCACTGGCCGGTCGAAAGTCGTTCCTCCGGACGTCATCAGCGCATAGGTTGGCAGGGAGCGCGTTGTCGCGTTCCGTGCGTACTCGGGGAGCCCATGCGATGACTGCCCTGATCGGCCTGCTGCTGCTCGGACTGCTGCTCTCGACCGTCGCGCCCCGGCTGCTGGCCCGGGCCCGCTGGGCGGAGCGCGAACCGGTGCTGGCGCTGCTGGCATGGCAGTGCCTGGTGGTGGCCGTGCTGCTGTGCTGCGTCCTGGGCCTACTGCTGGCCGCCTCCGCCGCGCTGCCCGAACTGCGTGCCCTGGTGTTCTCGGGCGCCCCGCGCGGCGTCGAGGCCGCGTACGGCCTCCAGGACGCCGAGGGCTGGGGCCGGCTGTGCGCCGCGGTGCTGGCGGCGGGCGGCCTGCAGACGGTGCTGGCGCTCACCCGCGAGGTCCGTTCCGCGAAGGCGCTCCGCGACCACCGGCATGCTCAACTGACGGTCCGGGCCCCGGAGTTGCCCGAGGCCATCGCGGCCGCCCGCAGTCGCCGGGAGCGGCTGGTGGTGCTGGAGAACATCCGCCCGGAGGCGTGGTCGCTGCCCGGCCCGGACTCCCGCCTGGTGGTCACCACCGGCGCCCTCCAGCAGCTGACCGACCGGGAGTTGGCCGCCGTCCTGAGCCACGAGCGCGGGCACGTCCGGGCCCGGCACCACTGGCTTCAGCAGTGCGCCCAGGCGCTCGCCTCCGGCTTCCCCGGGGTCGGCGTCTTCAGCGCCTTCCGGGCCCAGGTGGAGGAGCTGGTGGAGCTGGCGGCCGACGACCGGGCCGCGCGCCGGCACGGCCGGCACACCACTGCGCTCGCACTGGCCGAACTCAACCTGGACCGCGGGGTGTTCGGCTCCTGCCCGCCCGGTCTGGCACAGTCCCCGCGGCGAGTGGACCGACTGCTCGCGGGCCGCCCGCGACTGTCCGTCCCGCACCGGCTGCGGCTCACCGTCGTCGCCCTCGCCGCACCCGCCGCAGCCGTCCTGCTGGCCGTCGCGCCGGGGCTGACCTCGCTCCTCTGAGAAGGCTCTCACCCCTCCGAAACGGCCCAATCCAGCTGCCAGCCCGCCAGATTGACGCCGGGTCAGGTTGCCGAAGGGGCAGCTTGCCGACGGACGGCTTGCCGGCAGGTCAGCCTGTCGGCGACTCGCCCAACGGCCCGAGCGGGGCACCGAGGGTCAGTTCGAGCACCTCACGATGGAGCGGCCTGGCCTGCTCGTACCGCTCCCGACCGGTCCCGGTCAGGGTGATCACGATGGCCCGCCGGTCGCTCTCACACATCGCCCGGGTGACCAGCCCGCCCTTCTCCAGGCGGGCGATCACCCGGGACAGCGCACTCTGACTGAGGTGGACGGTATGGGCCAGCTCCTGCGCCCGCAGCGCATGGCCGCCGCCCTGGCACCCCTCCACCAGGCGTTCCAGCACCTCGAACTCGCTCACGCCCAGCCCGCACTTGTCACCCAGCTCGCGATCGAGCATGCAGGCCGTGGCGGCATGCCGGGCCAGCAGGTCGCGCCATTGCGCGACGAGACCGGCCTCCGCCGGGGAGTCGAGATCAGCCACGGTGTCACCCTAGCATGTGCGCCGTAAAATTATGTGTTCACATCTTATTCATTTGCATTGAATGCACGCGCATGTACTGTCCTCCCCATGACCACCGCGACCGCCACGTCACCCGACGCTCCGTCAACCAGCGGGCTGAGCTGGACACCCCGCCTCTGGGGCACCCTGATCGTGCTCTGCGCCGCCATGTTCCTGGACGCCCTGGACGTCTCCATGGTCGGCGTCGCCCTCCCGTCCATCGGCTCCGAGCTGCACCTCTCCACCTCCGCCCTGCAATGGGTGGTCTCCGGCTACGTGCTCGGCTACGGCGGCCTGCTGCTGCTCGGCGGCCGCGCCGCCGACCTGCTCGGCCGCCGCCGGGTCTTCCTGGTCGCCCTGGGCGTCTTCGCCGCCGCTTCGCTGCTCGGCGGCCTGGTCGACGACGGCGGGCTGCTGATCGCCGCCCGCTTCCTCAAGGGCGTCAGCGCCGCCTTCACCGCCCCGGCCGGCCTGTCGATCATCACCACGACCTTCGCCGAGGGCCCCGCCCGCAACCGGGCGCTGTCGATCTACACCACCTGCGGCGCCAGCGGCTTCTCGCTCGGCCTGGTGCTCAGCGGGCTGCTCACCTCGGTCGGCTGGCGCTGGACGTTCCTGATGCCCGTCCCGGTCGCGCTGCTCGCCCTGTTCTTCGCGGTCCGGCTGCTCCCCCGCCCCGCCGAGGAGCGCGCCAAGGGCGGCTACGACGTGCTGGGCGCGATCACCGGCACCGCGACCGTACTGCTGCTGGTGTTCACCGCCACCGAGGCGCAGGGCGCCGGCTGGCTGAGCCTGCGCACCGTCGGCTCGCTGGTCGTGGTCGCCGCACTGGCCGCCGCCTTCCTGCTGGTGGAGAGCCGCACCGCCCACCCGCTGGTCCGGCTCGGCATCTTCCGCAACGGCTCGGTCGCCCGGGCCAACGTGATCGCCTTCGCCATGGCCGGCGCGTACGGCGGGTTCCAGTTCGTCGTCACCCTCTATCTGCAGCACCTGCTGGGCTGGTCGGCGCTGCAGATGGCCCTCGGGCTGCTGCCGGCCGGCGCCTTCATCGCGCTCTCGGCACCGTTCATGGGCCCGATCGTGGACCGCTTCGGCACCGGCCGGCTGCTGCCGATCGGCCTGCTGGCCCTGGTCGGCGCGTTCGCGCTGTTCCTGCGGCTGGACGAGCACAGCTCGTACGTGGGTCTGGTCCTGCCCTCGATGCTGCTGCTCGGCGTGGGCTTCGCGCTGGCCTTCCCCTCGGTGAACATCGCCGCCACCGACGGCGTGGGCGACGACGAGCAGGGCCTGGCCTCCGGCCTGGTCAACACCGCGATCCAGGTCGGCACCGCGGTGGTCCTGGCCGGCGCGACCGCGATGATCACCGCCGGCAGTGCCGGCGGTGACAGCCCGCAGGCGCAGTTGGACGGCTACCGGCCGGCCCTGGTATTCGTCGCGGCGGTCGCGCTGTTCGGCCTGCTGATCGCCGCGGTGGGCGCCCTGGTCGACCGGCGGCGGAAGTCGGCTCCCGCGCCGGTGCCGGACTACGATTACCCCTCGGTCGGGTCGAGCGCGGCGCGGACCGAAGTCCTGACCAACCGCTGACCGTCGACCGCCGCCCGGGCCGGCCCCCGGCCCCCGCCGTCGGACAATGGCGCCGGCTCCACCAAACCCCCGTTTTGGTGGAGCCGGCCGTCTTCGTACCGGGCGCCCGAGCGGCGCCCACCGGCGCGCGGTTTCACGGTGCGACTACCGGCTCCGCCAGTATATTGGCCCGGAGCCAACGAACGTTCGGAGCAGACACGATGGCACCTCGCGGGGATTCGGTCAATGAGGAGATGCGGCAACGCTCCCGTCGGCGCATCATGCGAGCCACCGTCGAACTGGTCGACCGGCACGGATACGCGGGCACCACGCTGACCGACATCGCCGAGCGGGCCGGGCTCGCGCGCGGCCTGCTCTCGTACTACTTCGACGGGAAACGGCTGCTGATGCAGTCCGCGACGCACCGGATGATGCACCAGTCGCTCTCCGGCGCGCTCGCCGAGCTGACCCCGGACGCCACACCGGCGGCCCGGCTGGCCCGCGCGATCGACGCGGTCCTCACCCTCGCCCTGGAGCATCCGCGGGTGATGCGCTCGCACCTCGCGCTGATCCTGGACCCGGACTCCGGCGCCTTCGTCCAGGACCCGGAGCAGCAGCAACTCGGCGCCATCCTCCAGGGTCTGCTGCTCGACTGGGGCGCGCCGGACCCGGCCGCCGAGCACGCGGTGCTGCGCAGCGCGCTGATGGGCGGCTGCATCGGGGTGCTGCTGCCGGGCGCCGAACTCCCGCTGGCACTGATCCGGGCCGACCTGTTCCGCCGCTACGACCTGCCCTGGGAGCTGGGCACCCCGCCGCAGGCACTGCCGCCGGAACGCGAACGGCCGCCGGCCCGCGGCTGACGGCGGGTGGACGGCGGCTCGGTGCCCGGGCGACCGATCGCGGGCCGCCGGACCCGTACGCTCTGCTGAGAGCTCCCCTCAGCACTCCTCTCAGAGCTCCTTTCAGCGCTCCTTGAGGATCGAGGCCAGCAGGTCCACGGTCCGCTCGGGCGTGAGGCTGTCCACGCAGAGCCGCTCCATGACCTGGATGTACGCGTCGACGTCGTCCCGCTTGTCGAGGTACAGCGCGCTGGTGAGCTGCTCCAGGTAGACGACGTCCGCGAGGTCCTGTTCAGGGAAGCGCAGGATCGTGAACGCCCCGGACTCCCCCGCGTGCGCGCCGAATCGGAACGGCATCACCTGGATCACGACGTTGGCCTGCTCGGCGACGTCGATCAGGTACTGCACCTGGCCGCGCATCACCTTGGGCCCGCCGACGGGGCGGCGCAGCGCGGCCTCGTCGATCACGGCCCACAGCCGCGGGCTGGCGCCCTCGGTCAGCAGCTTCTGGCGACGCAGGCGGAGGCTGACCCGCCGCTCGATCTCCTCCTCGCTGACGACCGGTCGACTCTGTCCGAAAACCGCCCGTGCGTACTCCTCGGACTGCAGCAGTCCGGGGATGAACTGCACCTCGTAGGTGCGGATCAGCTGGGCGGCCTCCTCCAGGCCGACGTAGGTCTGGAACCAGCCCGGCAGCACGTCGTTGAAGCTGTGCCACCAGCCGGACTTGTTGGCCTCGCGGACCAGCCCGAGCAGCGCCTCCCGCTCCAGGCCGTCGTCCACGCCGTAGAGGCTGAGCAGGTCGGCGACGTCGCGCTCCTTGAAGCTGACGCGGCCGAGTTCCATGCGGCTGATCTTGGACTCGGAGGCCCTGATCGCGTAGCCGGCGTCCTCGCGCGTGATGCCGCGCGTCTCACGCAGGCGACGCAGCTGAGACCCGAGGAGGATCCGGCGGACCATCGAGCCGCCGCCCGGCTGAACTGTGGTCATGCGGTCGAAACCTCCACCTAGGGCAAACAGCGCACAGTCTGCCATCAGTTGAGCGCTCACGGTGCCGATACTGACGGATGTTCCTATCAGTTCCACACTCCACACACCAGGATGCACGTGCATCCGGCGCTTGCATATGCCAATAGTGCGACTGCACGTGAATCGACTCTTGCATCTGCAGTGAGCGCACACCACCATGGTGCACGTGCACCTGCACATCCCTGGCAATCCCGCGGGCTCCGCGTCGACCCCACGCGCGACTCCGTGCACCGACCCGGCAGCGTTCCCCCGCGCCACCGGGGGATCGTGTGCGCGCGCGCTGGTCGAGGGGGCGGCCGAGCGGCCGAGCGAGTCGGAGGTGACCGGCATGACCCCGGCGGGTCCAGCCGTGTCCGCCCCCTTATGGGAGGAGCTCTTCATGAGCACCGGTACGGCTTTGGCGGTTGACCCCCATGTGGTCACCTGTACGCTCGCTCCTCGCTTCGAAGCCGTCAGAACCGCGCGCGACTTCGCCAGAACCTCTCTTCAGCGCTGGGGCCTGATGGAGCTGTTCGACGACGTCGCGCTGGTGGCCTCGGAGCTGGTGACCAACGCACTGCGGCATGCGATCGGCGCACGGCCCGACCATGCGGGTGGCGCCCAGGGCGAGTACGACTTTCCCATACAGCCGACCCCTGAAGGCCGGCTGCCGATCCGAATAAGCCTGGTCCACCGCTCTCCCCAGGTGGTCTGCGCGGTGAGCGACCCGAGCTGCATCGGCCCGGTCGCCCGGGAGGCGGACTTCGTCGCCGAGTCCGGCCGCGGACTGCACCTGGTGGAGTCCTTCAGCCGCTCCTGGGGTTGGCACCCGCTGGGCAGCGGCAAGGTGGTCTGGGCCCTGTTCGAGGCGGAGCCGGCCACCGGTTCCGAACTCGGTGGACGGCACCGGCGCTCGGCCTAGCGCCAGGCGGCGCGCGGCCGGCCGAGGGAGGCCCCGGGAGGACCGCACCCCGGGCTCCGCGGGGCGGCTCGACGGGCCTGGCGCAGGTGCGCCACGGGCTCCGGCTCAGTCCTCAGGACGATTCCCACGACGATTGCCGGGCCGGCCCCCCGGACGAGCCGGCCGGACTGACGGCCGGGCACCCCGGCGGCCCGACCCCCGTCCGCGTCCGGGCCCCCAACCGTGCGCGGGACCACCCGCCGCGCCTGCGCGCGGTCGGCCGCGAGAACGCCCGTCGAGAGAGCGCCCGTCGCGAGAGCACCCGTCGCGTGGCCTCGGACCGGCCCCGGACAAGACAAAGGCCGTCGCGGTGTCAGCACCCACGACGGCCCCCCGATGGCAGGACGGCGGCCGGTCAGACCGCCAGGTGGTCGAACTCCCCGTCCTTGGCCCCCAGCAGCAGGGCGGCGATCTCGGCCCGGGTGTAGATGAGCGCCGGCCCTTCCGGGAAGCGCGAGTTGCGCATCGCCACATCGCCCCCCGGCAGGGCCGCGAACTCGACGCAGTTCCCCTGGGAGTTGCTGTGCAGGCTCTTCTGCCAGAGAACCCCCTTGAGGTCGGCGGCCGCCATCCCGTTGTAGGTGTCGTACGAGCCGTGCGTGTCCTGCGAGTCGTGCATAGAAATCTCCCGAAGAGCTCCGGAGTGGTCGTCCAGCGCGGCGCCCCCGGCACCCGCCGAACGAACGGACCGGCCCCGTACCGGCCCGGCACAACGCCTCACTTGACGCGATGATAGCTGCTGTGCACGTGCATCAGCACGGGACATTGCAGGTGCACGAGGCCTTTCACCGGCAGTTCCGAACTCTTCACGGGCCCTTCTCCTGACGGTACGTAAACGGACATAGCCGAGTGAATCGCCAGATTCTCGATAACCGGCCGTGAGCGATTCCCCGCTGAATGTTGATCTTCAGGCGCCCGGAGTCGCGCTGCCGTGACGCTCCGTCAGGCGACCTCCTGGCTGTGAGACATCTCACGCGCCACACAGGCAACTCGACGCCCCGTCGGACACGTCAGGGCTACGAGCGGTGATCGCTCGAAGGCTGGGTGAGATATGTCCGGATTGCGGGCAAACCGCCCGGACGGACACGGCGGGAACGCGGCACACCCGCCATGACCACGTGAAACTCGAACGGCAGCCGAATGCAGGCCTGACGGGCCGATGTCCTACGATCTCCGGCATGAGCACCGCAGCCATCCCGGGCGCGCCACTGCCCGTCCGCACTCCAGGCTCCCGTGCGCGGGGGCGCCACCGCCGCCCCGAGCGCCCCGAGATCCCGGCCGGCTCCCCGGCCCTGGTGCTCGCCGTGCCCGCGACCGCCGGGCCCGAGTCCCGCTCGGTCGTCGAGGAGCTGCTGTCGATCGTCCGCAGCGAGCAGAGCGGCATCCAGACCGCCGTCGGCTACCTCCCGGGCGAAGCCGCCCAGGGGGTCGACAGTGACGACCGCACCGTCGCCGAACTGCTGGCCATGGCCGCCGAGGCGGGCCTGCCCGCGCCGGTCCTGGTGCCGCTGGTACCCGGCCCGCACGGATTCCTGACCGAACTTCACGCCCTCGCCGCGGAATACGGAGCCCCCGTCACCGACGTGCTCGGCCCGCACCCGCTGCTCGCCGAGGCCGTGCACGTGCGCCTGTCCGAGGCCGGCCTGGCACGCGCCGACCGGGCCCGGCTGTTCGCCATCGCGACCGCCGCGGACGGCGTCGTGCTGACCACCGTCGGCGGCGAGGAGGCCGCCGCCGCGGCCGGCATCACCGGCGTCCTGCTGGCGGCCCGGCTGGCCGTCCCGGTCGTGCCCGCCGCGCTCGACGTGCCGGGCTCGGTCGCCGCAGCCGTCAACCACCTCAAGGAGACCGGTTCCCAGCGCCCGGCGCTGGCCCCGCTGGTGATCGGGCCGGAGGCCGACTCCGAGCTGCTCGCCACGGCCGCCGAGGAGACCGGCTGCCCGTCCGCGGCGCCGCTGGGCGCCTACCCGACGGTCGGCCAGCTGATCGCCGCCACCTACCTGGCCGCGCTGCCGACACCCTCCCCCGAGGCCCTGGCGCAGGCCGAGGCCGAGGCGGCGGAGGCCGCCGAGGGCGCGCACGCCGACCACTCCGGCCGGGGCGGTCACGCCGCCCACGCCGCTCGCACCGCCACCGAGGAGTCGGCCGGCCAGTAGCGGTCACCGCACGCGTGAAGGGCCCGGAACGGCTACGTTCCGGGCCCTTCCTGCCTGTCCCGTAAGGGAGTTAAGGGGCGAATAGGTGTGATGTCCGTTCTATCCGCATTTGTTCACCGTCGCTCGATCCATCCCCCGACGGCCGCAGCGTGGACGCACCTCCTTCTCGGCGGGCAGGCCCCCGGGCGACCCGACCCGCCGTCACCCGCACCCTGAAGCACAGACAGTTGTGCACGCCCTTCTCGACGTTGCCGGAAATCGGCCATTTCCGATCATGGCGAGCAAGGGGAACGACCGTTCTCGCCAAACCGTGATGCGCGTCACAGGTGTTTGCAGTTTGAACTTAAGTCTGCTTAACGTGCTCCCCGTTCGTGGCCACACGAACCCAGTTCATCCGCGACGCCGAGTCCTGCCGTCGGATGTCCTGGCAGCGCGAAAACGCACCACGGCAGGAGCGGGGGACCCACAGGTAAGTCGCCCCGGACCGTTCCCCGGAACGATCCAGGGCTAGGGGTGAAGCCGCGCCCACAGCGCGGCCGGGCAACTCCAGCCCGAATCCGACAGCTCACCTCGCAGGCGTGGGAGAGGACTACGTCTTCATGCTGCCCACCAACGGCACCCGTCTGTCCAGTCGTACCCGACGCGTGATCGCCGCCATCGGCGTCGCGGGCGTCGGCCTCACCATCCCCTGCCTCACCTCCGGCACCGCCTCCGCCGCCTCCGTCGCCACCTGGGACAAGGTCGCCCAGTGCGAGAGCACCGGCAACTGGAGCATCAACACCGGCAACGGTTTCTACGGCGGACTGCAGTTCACCTCCAGCACCTGGGCCGCCTTCGGCGGCACCGCGTACGCCCCCCAGGCCAACCAGGCCACCAAGGCGCAGCAGATCGCCGTCGCCGAGAAGGTCCTCGCCTCGCAGGGCCCCGGCGCTTGGCCGGTGTGCTCGGTCCAGGCCGGCCTGACCAAGGGCGGCGCCGCGGCCACCGTCGACACCTCGGCCGGCTCGACCACCGGCTCGGCTGCCAGCTCGACCGCCACCAAGCCCGCCGCGAAGCCGGCCACCCCGGCCGCCAAGCCCGCGCAGAGCCAGGCCCCGGCCACCCCGGCCGCGAAGCCCGCCAAGCCGGCGGCACCGGCCCAGGACCAGGCACAGGCCCCCGCCGACTCCGCCAACGGCACCTCGGCGCAGAAGGGCCAGAGCCAGGCCCAGAACAGCGCCCAGCCCCAGGGCGACGACTACACCGTCGCCTCCGGCGACTGGCTGTCCTCGATCGCCGACAAGCACAACCTCCAGGGCGGCTGGCAGCGGCTGTACGAGCTCAACCGCGGCACCCTGACCGAGGGTCCGGACACCATCTACCCGGGCCAGCGCCTCTCGTTCAAGGACGGCGGCCAGGCCCAGCAGTCGGCTCAGACCGACCAGTCCGGCTCGGACTTCACCTGGTTCGACCGTTCGCAGAAGTCCGGCCAGACCTCCAACGGCGCCGCCGTGAACGCCAAGCCGACCGCCCAGCCGCAGGCCCCGGCCCCGGCCCCGGCCACCAAGCCGGCTTCCAAGCCGGCCGCCCAGGCGCAGACCCCCGCTCAGGCGCCGGCCGCCACCGGCAGCATGGCCGCCGCGGTCTCCTTCGCCCAGTCGAAGGTCGGCCAGGCGTACGTCTACGGCGGTACCGGCAACGGCGGTTGGGACTGCTCCGGCCTGACCCAGGCCGCGCTGCGCGCCGCGGGCGTCTCCGTCCCGCGCGTCGCCGCCGACCAGGCCGCCGCCAGCACCCGCGTCTCGCTGGACAGCCTGCAGGCGGGCGACCTGCTGTTCTGGTCCAACAACGGCCAGAACTCCGGCGTCTACCACGTCGCGATCTACATCGGCGGCGGCCAGTACGTCGAGGCCGCCAACCCGAGCTCGGGCGTGCGCCTGCAGACCGTCGCCAACTGGGCGCCGGACTTCGCCGGCCGGGTCTGAGCACGACCCGCGGGTGACAGCTGACAACTGACGGCTGACAGATAACAGATTTCAGATAACAGATTTCATCATCTGTTATCTGTCAGCCGCCGCCCGCCCCGGCGGTCGCCCGGCGCCGCAGGAAGGCCGCCGGGCAGGACCGCCCGAGGCCATGGTCAAAGCCCGCCCCCAGCGGGCATGCTGCTGCTCCGCACCCGAGGAGGAGTCACCATGGCCCAGGTCACCGTCACACTCGACGCCAACCTCGCGATCGACGCGATGATGCTCTCCGGCACCAAGAACCCGCAGGACGCCGTCGAACTCGTCCTGCGCGACTACCTGGCCCGCGGCCGCCGCACCGAGACCCGCACCGGCGACGCCACCGACGGCCAACGGCTCACCGAGAGCCGCCCCACGGACCACGAGGGCTGACCCGGCACCCGGGCGGCACGCAACGGGCCCCGGAGAGCAACAGCTCTCCGGGGCCCATCCGTTGACCGCCCTCAGCGCGCGCAGGCCCCCGTGGAGCCGCGCATGACCAGCTCCGGCTGGAACATGAACTCCCCGCGCTGGACCGCGTTTCCGCCGACCTCCTCCAGCAGCGCGTCCACCGCCGCGGTCGCCATCGCCTCGACCGGCTGGCGGATCGTGGTCAACGGCGGCTCGGTGAAGGCGATCAGCGGCGAGTCGTCGAAGCCGACCACCGAGACGTCGTGCGGCACCGACAGTCCACGCTGCCGCACCGCCCGGATCGCCCCGAGCGCCATCATGTCGCTGCCGCAGACGATCGCCGTGCAGCCCTTGTCCAGCAGTGCGCCGGCCGCCGCGTGCCCGCCCTCCACGCTGAACAGCGTGTGGTGGACGAGTTCCTCGGCCTCCTCCTGGCTCCGTCCCAGCACCTCGCGCATCGCCGCCGTGAAGCCCTCGATCTTGCGCAGCACCGGCACGTACCGCCGCTGCCCGACGGCCAGCCCGATCCGCTCGTGCCCGAGTTCGGCCAGGTGCTGGACGGCCATCCACATCGCGGCCCGGTCGTCCGGCGAGATGAACGGCGCGTCGATCCGCACGCTGTAGCCGTTGATCAGCACGAACGGCACCCCGCGCCCGGTCAGCCGGGCGTAGCGGTCGTGGTCGGCGGTGGAGTCGGCGTGCAGCCCGGAGACGAAGACGATGCCCGCCACACCCCGGTCGACCAGCATCTCGACCAGTTCGTCCTCGGTGGACCCGCCCGGCGTCTGGGTGCACAGCACCGGGGTGTACCCGTGCCGGCTGAGCACCTGCTCGATCACCTGGGCCAGTGCGGGGAAGATCGGGTTGCTCAGCTCCGGCGTGATCAGCCCGATCAGGCCGGCGCTGCGCTGGCGCAGACGGGTCGGCCGCTCGTAGCCGAGCACGTCGAGCGCCGCCAGCACGGTCTGCCGGGTGGCGGCGGAGACGTTCGCCTTGCCGTTGAGTACGCGGGAGACGGTGGCTTCGCTGACCCCCGCCTGCGCCGCGATGTCTGAGAGTCGCGCCGTAGTCACGGTCCCAGAGCCTATTGCAACCACGTCAGACCGCCCACCAGCCGGTGCTGTCCGGCGCGAGCACCGTCTCGTCGCCGTCGACCACCAGCTCCACCGAGGAGAGCAGCAGCTTTCCGGGCGCCGCTATCCGGACCGGCTCGTCCGTGGCGTTGACGGTGCAGACGAAGGAGCCGCGGCGGAACGTCAGGGTCCCCTCGGGGCCCTCCAGCCACTCCACGGCCGTCCCGGCGCCGAGGTCGTCCTGGGAACGGCGGACGGCGAGCGCGCTGCGGTACAGCTCCAGGGTGGACGCCGGGTCGCCGGTCTGCGCCTCGACGCTCAGCGCGGCCCACTCGGCCGGCTGCGGCAGCCAGGACGGCCCGCCGGCGACCGGGCCGAAGCCGTACGGGGCCTCGGTGCCGGACCACGGGATCGGGACGCGGCAGCCGTCGCGGTAGCCGTCCTGCCCGGCCTTGCGGAAGAACGACGGGTCCTGGCGGACCTCGTCCGGCAGGTCGGTGACGTCCGGGAGGCCGAGTTCCTCGCCCTGGTAGATGTACGCGGAGCCGGGCAGCGCGAGCATCAGCAGGGTGGCGGCGCGGGCGCGGCGCAGGCCGAGCTCGCGGTCGCCGGCGGTGCGGATCTGGGTGCCGAGGCCGGGCGGGTTGGCGAAGCGGGTGGCGTGCCGGGTGACGTCGTGGTTGGACAGCACCCAGGTGGTGGGGGCGTCGACCGGGCGCATCGAGTCGAGCGAGACGTCGATCACCCCGCGCAGCGCGGCGGCGTCCCAACCGGTGCCCAGGTACTGGAAGTTGAAGGCCTGGTGCAGCTCGTCGGGGCGCACGTAGTTGGCGGTGCGCTGGACGGTCGGGGTCCAGGCCTCGGCGACGCCGATCCGCTGGCCCGGGTACTCGTCGAGGATCTTGCGCCAGCTGCGGTAGATCTCGTGCACGCCGTCCTGGTCGAAGAACGGCATGACGTCGTTGCCGAGCAGCTTGAGCTGGTCCGCGCCGCCGAGGTCGGGCAGGCCGGGGGCCTTCACCAGGCCGTGGGCGACGTCGATGCGGAAGCCGTCGACACCCATGTCGAGCCAGAACCGCAGGATCGAGCGGAACTCGTCGGCGACGGCCCGGTTCTCCCAGTTGAAGTCGGGCTGCTCGGGGGCGAACAGGTGCAGGTACCAGTCGCCGGGGGTGCCGTCCGGGTTCTCGCTGCGGGTCCAGGCCGGGCCGCCGAAGATGGACTCCCAGTCGTTGGGCGGCAGTTCGCCGTTCTCGCCCTTGCCGGGGCGGAAGTGGTACCGCTCGCGCAGCGGGGACTCGGGGCCCTCGCGCAGGGCGCGCTGGAACCACTCGTGCTGGTCCGAGGAGTGGTTGGGGACGAGGTCGACGATGATCCGCAGCCCCAGCTGGTGGGCGTCCCGGATGAGCGCGTCGGCGTCCAGCAGGCTGCCGAACATCGGGTCCACGGCTCGGTAGTCGGCGACGTCGTAGCCCGCGTCCGCCTGCGGCGAGGCGTAGAACGGCGAGAGCCAGACCGCGTCCACGCCGAGGTCGCGCAGGTACGGCAGGCGGCTGCGGATACCGGGCAGGTCGCCCATGCCGTCGCCGTTGGAGTCGGCGAAGCTGCGCGGGTACACCTGGTAGATGACCGCGTCCCGCCACCAGCCTCTGGAGGCGCCGCCAGTCACAGGAGCCGGGGTGACCGCCTCGTGGGCGGCGGCGTCGGCGGCAGGCCGGGAGGTGTCGGCCAGGTTCTGGGTCATGGACGGTATCCCTTGGGGACTAGAGGAGCGAGGAGCGTTACGACTTGGAGGCACCGGCGGTCAGACCGGTGACCAGGTGGCGCTGCACCAGGTAGAAGAAGGCTGCCGACGGGATCGCGATCAGCACGGCGGTCGCGGCCATCAGGTTCCACTGGGCGTCGTGCTCGCTGACGAAGGTCTGCAGGCCGACGGCCAGCGTGTACTTGTCGGAGCTGAGCATGAAGGTGGAGGCGAACGGCACCTCGGCCCAGTAGGTGAGGAAGGAGTAGAAGGCGGCCACCGCCAGGCCCGGGCGGGCGAGCGGCAGCACCAGCCGCCAGAAGGTGCCGAACGGGCTGAGCCCGTCGACCCGGCCGGCCTCGTCGATCTCCACCGGGATGGTGTCGAAGTAGCCCTTCAGCAGCCAGGCGCAGTACGGCACGGTGGTGGTCGAGTAGACCAGGATCAGGCCCAGGTAGCTGTCCAGCAGGCCGAGGTCGGAGAGCATCGTGTACATCGGCACGATCAGCACCGCGATCGGGAACATCTGGGTGACCAGCAGCGACCACATCAGCGGCCGGTGGCCGGGGAAGCGCATCCGGGAGACGGCGTAGCCGGTGGTGGCGGCGACCAGGACGCCGAACACGGTGGTGACGCCGGAGACCAGGAGGGC
Source organism: Kitasatospora sp. NPDC056731 (assembly GCF_040687675.1). Lineage (NCBI taxonomy): Bacteria > Bacillati > Actinomycetota > Actinomycetes > Kitasatosporales > Streptomycetaceae > Kitasatospora > Kitasatospora sp. NPDC056731. The sequence continues at coordinate 35,222 of NZ_JBFBNR010000048.1, read as the reverse complement.
GTTGCCGAACCAGGTGAAGAAGTCCGTGTCGAACAGCACGTGGTGGTAGTTCGACAGCGTGAGCTTGTCGAGGATCGCGCCGGGGTGGAGGTAGTCGGTCTTGTCCGGGCCGAGCGAGACGAAGAGGATCCACGCCACCGGGAACAGCGCGATCAGGCCGGCCACGATCAGGGTGCCGTGGGACAGCGCCCTGGCCAGCGGGCTGCTCTCGCCGCGCCGGCGGGCCTTGGCCGGCCGGGCGGCCGGGGCCACGGCCGTCGCGGGGGTGGGGAGTTCGGTGGTGGTGCTCATCGGGGGTACCTGCCTTCGTGGGTCAACTGGGTCCGGGGCCTCAGCCGTTGGCCTGCTCGTTGCGGGCGAGCCAGCGCCGGTAGAAGGCGGTGAAGACGATCAGGATGGACAGCAGGATCACGCCGTAGGCGGCGGACTGCGCGTAGTCCCGGGGGATCTGGCCGAAGCCGAGGCGGTAGGCCCAGGTGACCAGCAGCTGGGCGTCGGGCGCACCGGTGCCGAAGAGCAGGAAGATGACGTTGAACTGGTTGAACGTCCAGATCACGCCGAGCAGGACGACGGTGGAGGAGACGGCCCGCAGCCCGGGCAGGGTGACGTACCGGAAGCGCTGCCACGGCGTGGCGCCGTCCATCTCGGCGGCCTCGTACAGCTCGGCCGGGATCGACTGCAGGCCGCCGAGCAGCGAGATCATCATGAACGGCACGCCGGCCCAGGTGTTGACCAGGATCGCGGCGGACTTCTGCGCCCACGGGTCGGTGAGCCAACCGGGTTCGGGCAGGTGGAGGAAGCCGAGCATGCTGTTGACGACACCGCCGTCGGACAGCATCAGTCGCCAGGAGAAGACGGTGACGAAGGTCGGCACGGCCCAGGGCAGGATGAGCAGCATCCGGTAGACGGCGCGGCCGCGCAGCTTCTTGTTGAGCAGCAGGGCGAGGCCCAGGCCGAGGGTGTAGTGCAGGAAGACGCAGATGGCCGTCCAGGCGATGGTCCAGACGAAGTGGGACCAGAAGCGGTCGTACGAGCCGGGGCCCCACAGGATGTCGGCGTAGTTGTGGAAGCCGACGAAGTTGTAGCTGGCCGGGATCTCGTTGACGCCGATCTTGCGGGCGACGTTGAGGCTGTTGGCGTCGGTCAGGGTGAGCCAGAGGCCCTGGACCAGCGGGTAGAGCACCAGGGCACCGAGGACCAGCACCACGGGGGCGATCATCGCGTAGGCGTACCAGTGCTTGGCGTAGGAGCGCTTGACGCGTTCCAGCAGGCCCGGACGCTGCTCGCGCTCCGGGCTGCCCTTGCCGGTGGCGCCCTGCACGGCGACTGACATCGATTGACACCTTCTCGGGGGGAAGTCTCGGGGGGAGCGGGTCCGGCCGCCGGGCCCGCCGGGTGGCCGCCGCCGCTCCAGCCGGACAGGGCCTGGAGCGGCGGCGGCCCGGACGGCCGACGGCGACTACTTGGCGAAGCCCGGCAGCAGCTTGGCGTAGTCGGTGGCGACGGTGTTCAGCGCGTCCTGGGTGCCGGTGCCCTGGACGGCCTTGCCCAGGTTGGTGCCGAGCGAGGAGAACAGCGAGCTGTACTCGGGCAGTTCGGGGCGCGGCTTGGCGCTGCCGAGGACGGCCTGGAAGCCGGCGATGCCGGGGTCGGCCTTGACGTCGGCGGTGAAGGCGTCGGAACGGGTCGGCAGGGTGGAGTTCTTCTGCGCGATGAAGGCCTGGCTCTCCGCCGAGGTCATGAAGGCGGCGAACTTCTCGGCGGCGGCCTTGTGGGCCTGGTCGGCACCGGCGTAGACGGAGATGTTGTGCCCGCCGGTGGGCGCACCGGACTTGCCGCTGGAGCCCGCCGGGACGGGCGCGATGCCGAGGTTGCTCTTGTCGGCGAACGCGGCGCCCTTGTAGATGTTGGTGATCTCCCACGGGCCCTGGACGATGGCCGCAACCTTGCCGTTGTTGAAGGCGTCCATCATGTGCGCGTAGGCGTCGGTGGTGACGTCGGCCTTGGCCATGCCGGGCGCGGTGAACATCGTCTTGTAGGTCTCGATGGCCTTGACGGCCTCCGGCGAGGTGACGGTGATCTTCTTACCGGCGGCGTCGACGGTGTCGGTGCCCTCACCGAACAGGAACGGCATCGCGTAGTAGCCGTCCGCGGCCTTCAGCCAGAAGCCGTCGACACCGGCCTTGTCCTTGAGCGCGGCGGCGTCGGTCTTCAGCTCGTCCCAGGTCTTGGGGGCGGCGGTGATGCCGGCCTTGGCGAACAGCTCCTTGTTGTAGAGCAGGCCCAGGGTGTCGGTGACCAGCGGCACGCCGTACAGCTTGCCGTCGAACTTGGCCTGCTGGATCAGGCTGGGCTGGAAGGCGGAGGTGTCGGCGACGGCCGGGGTGCCGTCGAGCGGCTCCAGGTAGCCGGCCTTGGCGAAGGCGGCGGTCCAGCCGACCTCGGAGCGGAACACGTCCGGAGCGCCCTTGGCCCCCATGGCGGTCTGGAGCTTGTTCTGCGCCTGGTCGAACGGGACGTTGACGAAGTCGACCTTGACGTTCGGGTTGGCGGCCTCGAACTTCTTGACCAGCTCCTGGTAGTTCGGCGCCTCGTTGGTGGCGTTCGAGGTGTCCCAGTAGGTGAGGGTGACCGGCCCGTCGGCCTTGCCGTTTGAGCTGGAGCCGCTGCTGCCACAGGCAGCCATCGAGACCGCGAGGGCCACAACGAGGGCAGAGGCCGCGATGCCACGCCGCATGAGAACTCCTTGGGAGGGTGGGGGTGCCCGAGATCTTCGGAGACAGGCGCATAATGGCTGCCTCGTGCCGACTGCACCGTTGCTGCCGTCGGGCTCGGAAGGAAGTTAACAGCGGTGCAATAGCGACGGAAAGTCCTTGCAGCAAGTTTCTGCAAGAAACAGCGATCGTTACGCCCACGTGTCCTGGACGTAGCCGCACGGTAGTTGACAGTGCGACCAAATGTCCGGGTTCGCCCGCTTCGAGCCGGTGCCGGATGGCCGAGAGCACCACCATCCCTGGCCGAAAACCGCTTGCAGCAGACTGAACGCATGCGTATCAGAGCCGCCATGAGGGACGAACTGCCGCTGCTGTGCGAACTGGAGCGGGCCGCCGGGGCCCCCTTCGCCGCGATCGGCATGCCGGAGATCGCCGACGACGAACCACCGGCCCCGCACGAGCTGGCCCACTACCTGGACGCGGGCATCGCCCTGGTCGCCGTCCCCGACGCGACCGACCTGCCCCACGGAACCGACCTGCCCCAGCAACCCGGTCCCGGTCCCGGTCCGATCGCCGGCTACCTGCTCGCCGAGCCGGTGGACGGCGCCCTGCACATCGAACAGGTGTCGGTCCACCCCGACCACGCCCGCCGGGGCATCGGCCGGGCGCTGATCGAACACCTCGCGGCCGGCACCGACGCCCCCGCGCTCACCCTCACCACCTTCGCCGACGTCCCCTGGAACGCCCCCTACTACGCCCGCTGCGGCTTCCGCCCGCTCGCCGACCACGAGCTCACCCCGGGCCTGCGGGAGATCCGCCGCAAGGAGGCCGAGCACGGTCTCGACCGCTGGCCCCGGCTCTGCATGCGCCGGGACCTCGCACGGGACCTCGCACGGGACCTCCAGCAGGACCTCACGCAGGACCTCACCCCGGACGTGCCCGGAGCGCTCAGCTGACGCCCAGCCGCAGCACGGTGGTCGAGCGGAACTCCTCCCCCGGCCGCAGCACGGTGCTCGGGAACGCCGGGTGGTTCGGGGAGTCCGGGAAGTGCTGGGTCTCCAGCGCGATCCCGGCGAACGGCCCGTACGGGACACCGCTCGCGCCGGTGACCGCCCCCTGGAACTTGTTGGCCGTGTAGACCTGGACGCCCGGCTCGGTGGTCAGCACCTCCAGGGTGCGCCCGCTGACCGGGTCCTCCAGCAGCGCCGCCCGGGCCGGGCCGCCGTCGGCCGGCCGGGCCCGGAGCACCCAGTTGTGGTCGTAGCCGCCGGGCCCGGCCAGCTGCGGGTGGTCGTCGTGCACCGACTTGCCGATCGGCGTGGCCACCGTGAAGTCGAACGGCGTGCCGGCCACCGGCTCGGTCCGCCCGTACGGGATCTGCCGCTCGTCGGCCGGGGTGTAGGAGTCGGCGTCGAGGGTGAGCAGGTGGCCGAGGACGTCGCCGTTCCCTTCACCCGCAAGGTTGAAGTACGCGTGGTTGGTCAGGTTGACCACGGTCGGCTTGCTGGTGACGGCGCGGTAGGCGATCACCAGCTCGCCGGCCGGGTCCAGGGTGTAGGAGACAGTGATGTCCAACGCGCCGGGGAAGCCCTGGTCGCCGTCCGGGCTGTGCAACCGCAGCCGCACCCCGCCCTCGATCCGCTCGGCCTCCCAGATCCGCTGCGCGAAGCCGTCCGGCCCGCCGTGGATGGTGATGCCGCCACCGGTCGGGGCGAGCGGGTGCTCCTCGCCGTCGATGGTGACCCTGGAACCGTCGATCCGGTTGGCGTACCGGCCGACCACGGTGCCGTAGTGCCGGGCCGGGCCGAGGATCTGCGTCAGCTGATCGGTGGAGAGCAGCAGTTGGGCGGGGCGCCCGGCGCGGTCCGGGCCGGTGAGGGTGTGCAGGGTGGCGCCGAGGGTGAGCACGCTCGCCTCGTACGGGCCGGCGGAGAGCGTCCAGCGCTCGATCGCGGCGCCCGCGCCCGAGGGGTCGAGGGGTTCGTGCCGCACGCTGGTGGCCTCGCTCGCCATGGCCTGCTCCTCACTGGCGGTCGCGGGGTGCCGTGACCGCCCCGGTTCCGGGTCCGTCCAGGGGGTCGCCGCGGCGCCCCCACGTCTGCGTCAGCCTAGGGCGTGTCTGACAATTCGCGGCGGATCAGCGCGCGGCTCCCCCAGCCTTCGGCCGGGAGGTACCCCCATTACGCGCCCGGCTGGGCGTGCCGGCGAAGCGTCCTCGTACTGGGTGTACTTGGACGTTTCGCCGGTGCGTTCAGGCGGGATGCCCGGCGTCGTGCGCCCGGCGGGAATTGTCAGACACGCCCTAACGACGGCGACCGCCCCGGGAGCGCTCCCGTGCCTCCGCGCGCCGCCCGGGCGCCCGCCGCCCACGCCCCCTGCCACCGCGGGCTACGCCTCCTCGGGCTCCGCCCCCGGCCGGGCGGCCCCGCGCGGCTGCGTCGGCAGCCCGAGGGCGGAGGCCAGGCCGTCCGGCCCGCTGCCCGCCTTGCGGTAGACGGCGGCCAGTCGGCGGTTGACCAGGCTGAGGTGCACGCCGAGCTCGTCGGCGATGCGCTGCGGCGGCACGCCCTGCACCGCGAGGTTGGCGACCTCCCACTCGGGCTGGCTGAGCGTCTCCCGGAAGTCGCGCAGCCCCAGCCGGTTGGGCCGCAGGCCGTAGTTGGCCAGCTCCCGCCGCGCCTGGTCGACCAGTCCCTCGGCCGAGCAGTGCTGGGCCAGTTCGATGCCCTGGTACAGGTACTCCTGCGCGTCCTCCAGCCGCCCGACCCGGCGCAGCGCGGCGCCGAGGTCGACCAGCGCGACGGCGTGCTCGTACCCGGCCGGCGACTGGCCGAGGTACATCACGGCCTGCTCCAGCAGCTCGACCGCCTGCTGGCCGTCCTCGATCTGGGCGTTCAGCCGCAGCGCGGTGCCGATCGCCGAGGCGGTGCCGAAGGTGCGGGCGTCCTGGACGGCCTTCTGGGCGTACTCGCGGGCGCGGTCGGGCTCGTCGGCCGCGATCGCGATGGCGAGGTGGCCGGCCCAGGGCGCCCAGACGGTGTTGTGCCAGCCGCGGGCCTCCAGTTGGGCGCCGGCCTCGGTGAGTGCGGCGGCCGCCCCGGCGTAGCGCTTCTTGGCGATCAACAGCTTGCCGTACAGCGAGGGCGCGTCGGGCAGCACCATCGCGGTCGTGTGGTACGGCGGGTGGAAGCCGAACTCGACGGCGAGTTCCCAAGCCTCCTCGGTCCGGCCGCGGGCGAGCAGGGTGTCCACCAGGACGCCGACGGCGTCCCAGGCGAGCGGCAGCTTGGGGCCGATCCGCTCGGACAGTCGCAGCGCGCGGCGCAGGAAGTCCTCGGCCTCGGCGAGCAGGCCGCGGCGGAAGCGGGCGAGGCCCATCAGGAAGTACGCGAAGCCCCGGTGGGCACCGCTCCACCCGGCGACCTCGAACTGGATGATGGCGTCCGCGAACAGCCGCTCGGCCTGGGCGATGCGGTCGTTGTAGGTGTAGGTGAGGCCGAGCATGGAGGGCAGTTCGAAGCCCCAGGTGCTGTCGGTCCAGCCGAGTCCCTTGGGCAGGCGACCGGCGTCGAGGACGGCGTCGGCGTAGGTCAGCGCCTCGGCGGAGGGGGCGCCGCGCAGGGTGAGGTCCCAGGCGCGCATCGCGAGGACGGCCCGGTCGGCGGCGTCGCGGGTGCTGAGGCCGTCGCACATGAGGCCGAGCCGGGTGGATCGGCCGGGCCCGTCGTCCTCGGACTTGCGGAAGGCGTGCCACATGAACGAGGCGGCCTGGAGCCGGAGTCGGCCGGCCGGGTCGGTGGTCTGCTCGGCCTCGTCCTGGCAGACCACCGCGGCCTGGCGCAGTTCGCCGCTGTGTGCGAGCACCTCGGAGAGCCGGAAGGTGGCGTCGACCCGCAGTTCGGGGCGCAGCGGCCCCTCGTCGGGGTCGAGGGCGAGCTTGAGCTGGTTGACGGTGGCGACGGGGTCGGTGAGCAGGGCGGAGCAGCCCAGTTCGTACAGCACCTCGGCGCGGATGTCGTCGGCCGGGGGTTCGTTGAGGGCGCGGTGCAGGCAGCGCTGGGCGGCTTCGGGGGCGCCGATCAGCAGGTGTTCGACGGCGGCCCGGCGCAGTTTGCGGACGGTCTTGTCGTCGCCCTCGCCGGAGAAGGTCTCGACGAGGTGGCGGGAGGCGGCGAGCAGGCCGAGTCCGGCGTTCTCGATCTCGGCGGCGGCGACGCCGTGCATGCCGGTGCGGGTGGCCTCCGGCATGGTGTTGTAGATCGAGCTGCCGATCAGCGGGTGGACGAACTCCAGGTTGCCGTTGGGGGTCTGGGTGAGCACGCGCTGCTTGCGCAGCTGCTTGATGGCGTCGCGGGCGCCCTCGGTGGTCTGGGCGCAGATCCGGGTGGCGAGGTCGACCCGGATGTCGGTGCCGAGCATCGCGCAGGCCCAGGCGAAGCGCAGGGTGCCGGAGCCGAGCCGGTCGATCCAGCTCTTGAGGGTCATTCCGGTGGCGTCGACGGCGAGTTCGCGCAGTTGCTGGGAGTTCTCCTCGACCGGTTCGAGGTCCTGGTCGCGGACCTGGTCGAGCAGGGCGACGGCTTCGAAGGGGTTGCCGTTGACGACGTTCCAGAACTCGTAGCAGAAGGCGTCCTCCGCCTTGTCGCCGAGTTCGGCGCGGATCATGTCGGTGACGGAGACCAGCGAGAGCCGGTTGAGCTCGTGCTTGCTGGTGGCGAGGCCGAGGACGGCCTTGCGGTGCTGCTGGATCTCGGTCGGCCAGTCGCTCTCGTCCTCGCGGAAGGCGAAGACGAGCAGGACGGGCAGTTCGCGGGAGCGGACGGCGAACTGGGTGAGCCAGGAGAGCGACTCGTGGTCGCCCCAGTGCAGGTCGTCGACGATCATGACCAACGGGGCCCGGCGCGGCGCGAGTTGGGTGAGGACGTAGTCGAGGCCGTCGCGCACGCCCTGGGGGTCGAGGCGGCGGGCGCCGGCCTTGGGCCGCTTGAGGCCCATGGCCGGTCCGACGACCTCCTCCCAGGTGCCCATGACCTGGCGGAACTCGTCGGGCTGCAGGCTGGTGAGGAGGGGTTGGAGGAGCTGGCGCAGCACGTGGTAGGGCTCGTTGAACTGGCGTTCGCCGCCGCGGGCGAACAACACCGTGGCGCGGTCGCGGAGTTTGGCGACCCGTCGGACCTCGTGCAGCAGGCTGGTCTTTCCGATGCCGGGGCGGCCGGAGAAGGCGAGCAGTTCGCCGATCTCGGTGCCGCCGGCCGCGAATTCGCAGCAGAGTTTGTCGACGGCCGTCTCGACGGAGCGGAGTTCGGCGTCGCGGTCGCGCAGCCTGACCCTCGGCGAGGTGCTGTCGCCGTCCCGGCCGGAACCTGATCCCGTCCGAAGTTCGTTGTCCTGCTCGGTCACCGTCGTGCCTCCGCCTCGCCACTCGCGTCACAGCCCGTGTCGCTGCTCGCATCACTGCCCGTGGAGCCGAGGTTAGCGCTGCGTGGCACTCGCTGTGGGGCATTCGCGCAGGCTGGGGCGGACGGTGAGGGTTCGGACGCCTTGCCAAGGGCAATTGCCCTATACCCCTAACGTCCGATCATTACATCAGATACCCTACGGCCCGCGAGGCGAAGATGATCTTTCGCTATCACCCTCTCCCCGGAAGCCTCGCCGCGTCAACTCCCCCCACACCCAACGTTCGAACCACTAGTACCCCCACCCTTCGCCGCACCGGGAGTCCGATGTCTGACGACACCTCACTTCAGATTCCGTTCCCGCACCGTCGCAGCCCGCACGGACCGCAGGCCACCGCGCTGCACCGCGACTGGCTGGTCCGCCACCCGCTGCTCCCCGACGTCGACCACCCCGGGTACGCCCACTGGGACGTGGTCGACCTCGCCGCCCTCGGCTACCCCGACACCGGCCCGGACGAACTCTCCCTCGCCGCCGACCTGATGGGCTTCTACTTCCTCTTCGACGACCAGTTCGACGGCCCGCTCGGCCGCCGCCCGACGGAGGTCGCCCCCATCTGCGAGCGGCTGATCGCCGTCCTGCACGGAGCCCGCCCCGACCAGGACTCGCCGGTCGAGACCGCCTTCGCCGACCTCTGGGACCGCAGCGTGCGCGGCATGCCCGCCCGCTGGCAGGCCCGCGCCGCGTACAACTGGGAGTGGTACCTGGCCAGTCACCCCGCCGAGGCCGCCGGCCGCATCTCCACCCGGCCACCCGACCGCGACGGCTACCTGGTGCTCAGACGAGGCACCGCGGCGATGGAGACCATCTTCGACATGGTCGAACGCCTCGGCCAGTTCGAGGTGCCCGCCGCCGTCCTGCACCACCCGGTCCTGCGTCAACTGCGCCAGCTGGCAGCCGACATCCCCTCGCTCAGCAACGACGTCCGGTCGTTCCCGCTGGAGGCCCCGCGCGGCGACGTCAACAACCTGGTGATGATCGTCCAGCGCGAGCGCCGCTGCTCGGCCGAGGAGGCCTGCGCGGTGGTGCTGGAGGAGGCGCAGCTGATGGTCGAGCGGTGCCGAGACCTGCACGGCCGACTGCCGGACGTCTACCGGGAGTTGGGGCTCTCCCGGGTCGAACGGACGATCGCCCAGCGGTACGCGGACGGGCTGGTCACCTGGCTCGCCGGCTACCTGTACTGGGAGTCCCGCACCGGCCGGTACCACGCGGTCTGACACCGTCCCGGACGGAGCGCGGAGACACGGTGCGCGCCCCGCGCGACGGCCGGAACGCGCAACCCTCCGTACGGGCCGGGCGCACGGACCGTAGCCGCGCCCGCGCCGGGCGGCTATCGTGCTCGACGGCGGACGCCCCGGCGGGCGTCCGCCCGGAATTGCGTGTCCACACCCTCCCGCCGGGCCGCCCCGCGCCGGGCGCGGCCCGGCGCGCCGCCCCGCCACCCGGTCCGGGCGGCGCCCGACGTCGCGAGGAGACACCAGAGCATGACGGTCTACCAGCCCCCCGGCACGCCCGGCAGCATCGTCGCCTACCGCTCCCGGTACGAGCACTGGATCGGCGGCGGCTGGACCCCGCCGGTGCGCGGCGAGTACTTCGGCGACCCGACCCCGGTCACCGGCGAGGTGTTCACCGAAGTCGCCCGCGGCACCGCCGAGGACATCGAGGCCGCGCTGGACGCGGCCCACGCCGCCGCCCCCGGCTGGGGCCGCACCCCGCCCGCCGAGCGGGCCCAGGCGCTGCTGCGGATCGCCGACCGGATGGAGGCGAACCTGGAGCGGCTGGCCGTCGCGGAGAGCTGGGAGAACGGCAAGCCGGTGCGCGAGACGCTGGCCGCCGACCTCCCGCTCGCGGTCGACCACCTGCGCTACTTCGCGGGCGCGCTGCGCGCCCAGGAGGGCGGCCTGTCCCAGCTGGACGAGGACACCGTGGCGTACCACTTCCACGAGCCGCTGGGCGTGGTCGGCCAGATCATCCCGTGGAACTTCCCGATCCTGATGGCGATCTGGAAGCTCGCCCCGGCGCTCGCGGCCGGCAACGCGGTGGTGCTCAAGCCCGCCGAGCAGACCCCGGCCTCGGTGCTGCTGTGGGCCGAGCTGACCGCCGACCTGCTGCCGCCCGGCGTGGTCAACATCGTCACCGGCTTCGGCGAGGAGGCCGGCGCCCCGCTGGCCTCCAGCAACCGCATCCGCAAGATCGCCTTCACCGGCGAGACCACCACCGGGCGGCTGATCGCCCGCTACGCCAGCGACAACCTGATCCCGGTCTCGCTGGAACTCGGCGGCAAGAGCCCCAACCTGTTCTTCGCGGACGTCGCCGACGCCTCGGACGCCTTCTACGACAAGGCGGTCGAGGGCTTCGCGATGTTCGCCCTCAACCAGGGCGAGGTGTGCACCTGCCCCAGCCGGGCACTGATCCAGTCCTCGGTCTACGAGCGGCTGCTCGCCGACGGCCTGGAGCGGGTGCGCGCGATGCGCCAGGGCGACCCGCTGGACACCGAGACCCAGGTCGGCGCCCAGGCCAGCGCCGAACAGCTGAAGAAGATCCTCTCCTACTTCGAGATCGGCCAGGCCGAGGGCGCCAAGCTGCTGGCCGGCGGCGAGCGGGCCGACCTCGGCGGCGCCCTGGCCGGCGGGTACTACGTGACGCCGACGGTGTTCGAGGGCGTCAACAGCATGCGGGTCTTCCAGGAGGAGATCTTCGGCCCGGTCGTCTCGGTCACCCGCTTCGAGGACTTCGCCGAGGCGATCACCCTCGCCAACGGCACCCAGTACGGGCTCGGCGCGGGCGTCTGGACCCGCAACCTCAACACCGCCCACCGCGCCGGGCGCGCCATCCAGGCCGGCCGGGTGTGGACCAACTGCTTCCACGCCTACCCCGCCCACGCGGCCTTCGGCGGCTACAAGAACTCCGGCATCGGACGGGAGAACCACAAGGCGCTGCTGGAGCACTACCAGCAGACCAAGAACCTGCTGGTCAGCTACTCCCCGGACGCGGTGGGCCTCTTCTAGCCGGGCCGCGGCCTGCGCGAAACGCGGAACCAGGAACAGGAACCAGGAACCACGTAAACACGGAGCGGGAGGCCGGTCCCGGCCTCCCGCTCCGCCGCCACTCCCCGTGGCCGCACCGCGAACGCCCGTTGGGACGTCCACGCTGCGCAACCCTCCGTAGGGCAAAACGCCCATTTCGGGATCTAAGCACATGAATGCGCGATTTTCTCGACGCGCCGCCGACATGCCCGAACACACCCGGCGAACGCCGTAGACAGGACTCCCCGTCCCTCACCCCCGGGAGTCCCGATGACCATCTCCCCCGCCAAGCTCTCCGACCCCACCGTGCGCGCCTTCGTCGCCGCGGTCAACGCGGGCGACCGCGACGCCTTCCTGGCCACCCTCACCCCGGACGCGACCATGTCCGACGACGGCTCCGACCGCGACCTGCCCCAGTGGATCGACAAGGAGATCTTCACCGTCCGCGGCCGGATGGACGTCCAGACCGAATCGGACGGCGGCCACGCGCTGATCGCCAACTTCACCAACGACACCTGGGGCGAGATGCGCACCGCCTGGCGCTTCACCCTCACCGGCCCGAAGATCACCCGCTTCGAGACCGGCCAGGCCTGACGGCTCGGGACCGCGCCCGCCGCTACCCGGACAGCCCCAGGCACCCCCGCACCGCACGGATCAGGTTGCGCGAGCGGATGTCGCCGGTGACGCCCGGCTGCATGCCGTTGGTGACGTAGCCGAAGCCCAGCCCGAGCTCCGGGTCGGCGAAGCCCAGCGAGCCGCCCCGGCCGGGGTGGCCGAAGCTCGCCGGGGAGGCCATCGGCGCGGTCGGGCCGTGCCGCCAAAAGCCCAGGCCGAAAGTGGAGTTGACGATCAGCACCCGGTCCGGTCCGCTCACCTCGGGCCCGACCGCGCGGGTCAGCACCCCGGGCCCGAGCAGCGGCGGCAGCAGCGCGCCGGAGCCGTCCGGGCGGTCGGCGGCGCCGATCAGCGCCGCGTAGAACCGGGCCAGCGAGCGGGCGGTGCCGATGCCTCCCGCGCCGGGGATCTCGGCGGCCTGCACCGCCGGGTCGTTGAGGTCCACCCCGGGGCGCACCGAGGCGAAGGACCGCGCGGTCAGCGAGGCCGGGTCCTGGTAGGCGTCCCGGACGGACTGCTTGGGCCGCAGCCGCAGACCGCTCGGCCCGGTCCGGGCCGCCTCCGGGGCGGGCAGGTCGACCAGCCGGCCGACCCTCGGCGCGGCCCCGGCCGGCAGCCCGATCCACAGGTCCAGCCCGAGCGGCCGGGCGATCTCCTCGGCGAAGTACTGGCCGATCGTGCGCCCGCTCACCCGCCGCACCACCTCGCCGACCAGCCAGCCGAAGGTGTACGGGTGGTAGCCGTGCGCGGTGCCCGGCTCCCAGGCGGGCGCCTGCGCGGCCACCGCGGCCACCGCGCGCTCCCAGGTGAGCACGTCCTCCAGCCGCAGCGGCACGTCCAGCGCGGGCACCCCGGCCTGGTGCGACAGCAGCCAGCGCACCGGCACCCCGCCCTTGCCGGCCTGCGCGAACTCGGGCCAGTAGGAGGCCACCGGGGCGTCCAGGTCGAGCAGGCCGCGCTCGGCCAGCAGCAGCGCGGTGGTCGCGGTCAGGCCCTTGGTGACCGAGCGCAGCACCTGGGCGGTGTCCGCCGTCCAGGGCACCGCCGGCGCGGGCCGCCCGCCGACCTCGGGCCGGGCGTCACCGCCCCACAGGTCGACCGCCTTGCGACCGCGCACGTACAGCGCGAAGGCCGCGCCCAGTTCGCCGTACTCGTGGAAGTTCCGCGCGAAGGCCTCCCGTACGGGCTCGAACCCCTCGGCCGTCTCGCCCCAGATCTCCACCACCGCGCGCCACCCTCAGCCTGTCCGGTTCCTGCGTTCCCGCCCGCGTCCGATCGCACGCGAATCACATGCGAATCACATGCGGATCACATGCGAATCGAGCTCGGATCGCACTCGAAAAGCGTTCGAAGCGGGCCCCGAAACCCTAACCTGTCCGTCATGACCAACCCTGCCGAAGAACTGCTGGACGTCGTCGACGAGCACGACCGGGTGATCGGGACGGCACTGCGCGGGGAGGTGTACCGGCAGGGGCTCACCCACCGGTGCGTCTTCATCCTGGTCCGCGACCCGGCCGGGCGGATCTTCGTCCACCGCCGCACCGACACCAAGCTGTTCGCCCCCGGCGCGTACGACATGTTCGTCGGCGGCGTGGTCGGCTCCGGCGAGACGTACGCCGAGGCCGCCGTCCGCGAGGCCGAGGAGGAGCTCGGCGTGCACGGGATCACCCCGCGCCCGCTCTTCAAGTTCCTCTTCCGGCAGGACCGGCTCTCCTGGTGGAGCGACATGTACGAGGCCGAGTGGGACGGCCCGGTCCAGCCGCAGGAGTCCGAGGTCGCCTGGCACGCCTGGCTCACCCCCGCCGAGCTCGCCGACCGCCTCGCCCGCGACCACTTCGTCCCCGACGGCCGCGAGGCCTACCGCCGCTACCTGGACCTCCACGCCGCATAGGCCCCGCCCCGGACGGCGGATAGGGTGGCGCGCATGGCCTCCCGTACGCCGTCGCCGACGGCCGCCCGCGCTGCACGGACCCCCGCCCCGGAGCAGGCGCCGGAGCAGGCCCCGGACCGGGCGGCGGGCCGGACGCCGGGCCGGGCGGCTGCCGGTGAGCGGCCGCGCCGCAGGCTCAGCGTGGACGAGCGGCGCGAACAGCTGATCGCCGTCGCGCTGGAGCTGTTCAGCCGGCGCCCGCCCGAAGAGGTGTCGATCGACGACATCGCCGCCGCCGCGGGGGCCTCCCGGCCGCTGGTGTACCACTACTTCCCCGGCAAGCAGGCGCTGTACGAGGAGTCGCTGCGGCGGGCCGGGCGGGAGCTCTCGGCGCGCTTCGAGGAGCCCGCCGACGGGCCGCTGTCCGAGCGGCTGTACCGGGTGATGGGCCGCTACCTGGACTTCGTGCAGAGCCACGGACCCGGCTTCGCGGCGCTGCTGCGCGGCGGCTCGGTGGCGGCCAGCGCGGGCACCTCGGCGGTGATCGACGAGGTGCGGCGGGCCGCCCACGACCAGATCCTCTCCCACCTGGCGATCCCCGCGCCGAGCCCCGGGCTGCGGCTGACCGTCCGGGCCTGGATCGCCAACGCCGAGATCACCTCGCTGGAGTGGCTGGCCGAACGCTCGGTGCCGTTGGAGGACCTGCAGCTGCACCTGGTGCAGGAGTTCGTCGCCACCCTCACCCTCACCGCCGCCCGGGAGCCGGCGCTCGCCGCCGAACTCGCCTCGTTCTTCGCGGACGAGCGTCCTGACGGCCCGACCGGGCGCCTGGTGCGGGAGCTCGCCGGGCTGTTCGCCGTCCCCGGGATCGCCGAGGCGGTCACCGCGCTCGCCACCGCACCGTCCGGCGAAACGTCCCCGCAGGCCACGGGCGAAACGACCGCGGCTCCCATCGGGTGATCCGCCGGTTCGGTCCCGACAGCGGGCTCTGATAGGAATGAGCACGGATCCGACGGCACGCCGCCACGGCGCGCGCGGACCCACCCGAACCAGCGGACCGCAGACGCAGCAGAGCGGGGGGCTCAACAGTTGACCCAGGACGTCCAGTTCAGCGCGGAGGCCAATCCCTTCGCAGCGGCGGAGCAGGTCTGCGCGACCCTCGGCACGCTCACCGACGCCCTCTTCGACGAGCGCACCTCCCGCCATCCGGCGGCCTCGCTCAGCACCCTGCGCCCAGCCGAACACCCCGCCGCCGAGGCGCTGTTCGGCCTCCCGCTGGCCCCGAACGGCCCGGTGCACGCGGCCGTGGAGCGGCTCGGCACGGTGCTCACCGCCGGCACGGCCCGCCCCGGTAGCGGCGCCCGGGTCGCCGACCGGGTGACCGCCGCCCTCCACACCCGCTACGGCGGCGGGGCGGTGCGCGGCGCGATCTCCGACCGGGGCACCACCTCGGCCGCGCTGTTCCACCTGCCGGTCACCGGCGAGTTCGCCGACCCCAAGCTGCGCCCGCCGTTCGCCCCGGCACTGGCCGCGCTGGCCGCCGGGCAGCAGACCCGCCAGCCGGTCGAACTGGCCACCGGCGCGGGTGCCGAGGTCCGGCTGGTGGTCCCGCCCGGCTTCCACCCGCTGACCTCCCCCGGTGGTCCGGCCGGGGTCTGCTCCCGTACGGTGCCCGCGCCGGCGGGCGGGGCGGGCGACGTCGCCCCGGCCACCGCCGCGGCCGCCGAGGAACTGACCGGGCATCTGGCCGAGGTCGCCGAGGAGCTGTTCAGCGGTGACGGTCCGGAGCGGCGCCGCGACTTCGCGGTCATCGCCGCCACCCTCGCCGACCTGGTCCACGACGCCGGCACGGTCTACGCGGGCGTCTGCGCGCTGGACGTGGGCGGCCGGGCCTCCGACGCCGCCCTCGTCGTCTCGCTCGCCCGGCACCCGCTGCCGATCACCGCGCTCGCCACCGAACTCGCCACCGTCCGGCGGCACGCCGAGGTGTGGACGGTCCTGCTGCCGGCCGGGCCGGCCGCCGTCCTGGTCGAGGGACGGACCGTCCCGGTGCCCGGGCCGCTGTCCGCCGACGGGCAGCGGCGCTGGGTGGTCACCTCGGCGGTCGAGGCCTTCGTCCCGCTGCCGGACGGCGGCACCGTGCTCTGCGTCCAGCTGTCCACGGCGCAGCCGGAGGACTGGGACCTGTACACGCGGGCGTTCGCGGAGCTGCTGAAGAGCGTTCAGTTCGGCTGGGACGGGGAGGTGGCCGGCGCCGTGCCCGCACCCGCGCCCGCCACACCTGCTGCCGCTCCCGCTCCCGTCGAGAAGGAGCCGGAAGAGGCGGAGGAGGTGCCGGCGGACCTGCACGGCACGCCGGTGCAGCTCCCGCCCGAGGACTTCAACCCGTTCGCGCCCGTCGCGGAGGCCTCCCCGGCCGACGCCGAGCCGCAGGCGGCGCCAGCCAGGCGGAAGGGCACGCCGGTCATGGTGCCCCCGCCGGACTTCAACCCCTTCGCCCCGGAAAGCCTCCCGCCCACCCCGGACACGTCCCCGGCAGCGGCCGCCCCGACCACCGACCCGTTCGGCACGGTGACGGCCGACCAGTCGGACCCGTTCGGCACCACGCTCGCGGCGCAGGGCCCGGCCGTCCCGCCGCCGCCTTCCGCGCCGCCGGCCGTTCCCGCGCAGGACGCCCCGCGCAAGGGCACGCCGGTCATGGTGCCCCCGCCGGACTTCAACCCCTTCGCCCCGGAAAGCCTCCCGCCCACCCCGGACGAAGCGACGGAGGCCGACGCGGCGGAGGCTTCGGGCCCGGAGACCAGGCCGTTCGGCTGAGCCCCGGCAACGGCCCCCTCCGACAGGATCCAACCACCAGGGGGCCGCGACAACGCGACGCCGAGAGCCGGCAGTTGGCCGCTGCCACGGACAACGCCCGGACGCGACAGGAGGGTTGGCGAGGCCCTGCGCCGTCAGCCCGCGCGCCGGGCCAGGTGGACCACGTCCGGCACGCCGCGGCTGACCGGGATCTCGTGCGTGACGACGTCGGAGAAGCCCACCGCCCGCAGCGCCTCCTCGAAGTCAGCGGAGGGCTGGGCGCTCCACACCGCCAGCACCCCGCCCGGCTGCAGCCGGTGCCAGAGCACCGCGAGCCCGTCGGCGCCGTACAGCCCGGCGTTGGAGTCGGTGACGGTCCAGTCCGGGCCGTTGTCGATGTCGAGGCACAGCGCGTCGTAGCGCTCGCCGTCGGCCGCCGCCAGGTACTCCAGCAGGTCGGTGTGGAGGACCTGGACCCGCTGGTCCTCCAGCGCGCCGCCGGAGAAGACGCCGAGCGGCCCGTTCCGGTGCCAGTCGATGATGGCGGTCTCGCGCTCGACGATGGCGATCCGCCCCCAGCGCGGCTCGGCCGCCGCGTACGCCAGCGAGAAGCCGACGCCGAGGCCTCCGATCAGCACCGAGGGCTCTGCGGGGGCGCCGGTGCGGTCCAGTTCGTCCAACGCCGCCTGGATCAGCAGGCGTTCGGAGCGGCCGTCGGCGGTGTCCATCAGGAAGCAGCCGTTGGCGATGATCTCGAAGTGCCGACCCCGCTGGCGCAGTACCACCTCGCCGAACGGGCCGTCCCGCCGGTCGAGCGTGACGACGGCCTCGTGAGCGTCCCGTTCGGGCAGTGCGGTGGACATGCGGCTTCCTCAGCGGACTCGGGTGCAGGAGCGTCCCGGCGGACGAGTACCCGCCCGACAATAGCCGAGTCCGCCCCTGCGCCCGTTACGTCGTGACCAGCACCCCGGCGTAGGAGACGCCCGCGACGACCACCCAGGAGCCGAGCCCGAGCAGGGCGAGCCGCCCGCCGGTGCGGGCCATGGTCGGCAGGTGCACGGCGCTGCCGAGGCCGAACAGCGCGGCGGCCAGCAGCAGTTCCTGGGCATCCCCGGCGAGGGTGAGCGCCCGCTCCGGAAGCACCCCGGTGGTCCGCAGCACGATCATCGCGAGGAACCCCGCCACGAACAGCGGGACGATCGGCGGGCGGCTGCCGGTCTTGACCGGGTTCTTCGCAGGGTCTTCCCCCGACTCCTGGTCCGCCCCGACGACGGCCGCCCCACCCCGTCGCGCCCGGCGCCGCACCGCGACGGCCATCCCGGCGACCAGCGGCGCCAGCAGCACCACCCGCATCAGCTTGACCAGGACGGCCTCCCGCAGCGCGCCCGCCCCGCCGGTCTGCGCGGTGGCGACCACCTGCCCGACGTCGTGCACGCTCGCGCCGACCCACCGCCCGAACTCCACGTCGCCCAGCCCGAACGGCTGCTGGAGCAGCGGCAGCACGACGATGGCCAGCGTCCCGCACAGGGTGACCAGGGCCACCGAGGAGGCGACGTCCTCCTCCTCGCTGCCGGCCGCCTGGCTGACCGCGCCGATCGCCGAGGCGCCGCAGATGGAGTACCCGGTGGCGACCAGCAGCGGCTGGTCGCCCGGCAGGCCGAGCCGTCGGCCGAGCCAGAGCGTGCCGGTGAAGGTGGCCGCGACCACCGCGAGCACCATGGCGACGGTGGCCCAGCCGAGGCCGAGCACGTCGTCCAGGCTGAGCTTGAGCCCGAGCAGGACGATCCCGAGCCGCATCAGCCGCTTGCCGGCCATGGACAGCCCTGGCCGGGCCACCCCACGCACCACCGGGCGCAGCCCGGGCAGGTGGGCCGCCGCCATGCCGAGCACGACGGCGGCGGTGAGCTTGGGCACGGCGGGCACGGCCGCGTGGACGGCGATCGCGGCGGCCACCCCGGCCGCCGCGAGCAGCAGGCCGGGGGCGTCCCCGCCGAGCGGGGGCAGTGAGCGGGTGCGCGTGGCGCGCTCCCGGAGGGTCAGTGCCACGCCGCCCTCACTGCTGCTGGTCGGCGGGCAGCCGGTAGACGCGCCGGATGCTGGTGCCGAGCCGCGAGACGTCCGCGCCGTACACGTGGATGGAGATGGCGGTGCTGTTGCAGGCGTTGCGCACCAGGTGGATGTCACCGGGCGGGGCGAAGGCCGCGACGGTGCCGGCCGGGCCGGCGACGTGCTCGGTCTCGACGAGGTGGGCGGTGCGGCCGTCGGAGACCAGCCGGTAGCGGGTCTCGCTCTCCTGGCCCTGGTGGACGCCGGCCACGCACCAGGAGACGTGGTCGTGGATCGGGGTCTGCTGGCCGGGCAGCCAGACCAGGGCGACGACGGAGAAGCCGCCGTCCTCCTCGGCGTGCAGGACGTGCTGGCGGTAGCACTTCGGGTCGCCCTCGCGCTGGGCGGGGGTGAGCAGCGCGTCGGGCCCGTCGGGGTCGGCGTGCAGGTGCGGGGCGAGGCGTTCGCCGACCAGGTAGGCGGTGAGTTCCGGGGGCAGTCCGCGGTCCACGACGGCACGGATCTCGCCGATCAGGGCGGTCATCCGCTCGGTGAGCCGGTCGCTGCCGACCGTGGCTGGGGGTGTCATGCCAGCAGGTTCGGCTGCACCAACCCATCACGTCCAACGATGGTTCTTAAGCTTCCCCCCAACCTCAGCTTATGAATCGCCCCGGCGAGCACCCACCGGAGCCACGACTCAACACCCGATCCGGCTCGCCGCCGCCCGCCGCAGATGGTCCAGCACCAGCCCGGTGGCCGGTATCCGCCGGTGCTCGCGCAGCACGTACGCGCTCACCTGCCGGCGCAGGTGCGGTTCGACGGCCCGCCCGGTGACCTTGCGGTGGCACATGAAGGAGAGCACCAGCGCGGGCATCAGCGCGATCCCGACCCCGGCGGCGACCAGGCTCTGCACCGCGAGGTTGTCGTCCGTGGAGAACACGATGTCCGGCGCGAAGCCCTCCTCCGCGCAGACGTTCAGCAGGTTGGCCCGGCAGCGCGGGCACCCGGCGATCCAGCGCTCGCCGTCGAGGTCGACGAGCCGAACGGCGTGCCGACGGCCGAGCGGGTGTCCGACCGGCAGCAGCACGGTGAGCAGGTCCTCCATCAGCGGGATCTCGTCCAGCCCGTCGGGCACCTCGGTCGCGCTGCCGGGGTAGCGGAAGGCCAGCGCGATGTCGCACTCCCCGCGCAGCAGTCGCTGGACGGAGTCCGGCGGTTCGGCCTCCAGCAGCTCGACCCGCACACCGGGGTGTTCGGCGAGCAGCCGGGCCATCGCCTCGGGTATCAGGGTGGCGTTGGCGCTGGGGAAGGCGCAGACCCGCACCCGCCCGGCCCGCAGCCGGGCGAGCGCGGCGAGCTGCTGCTGGGCGGCGGAGAGGCTGCCGAGGATCAGTTCGGCGTGCCGGGAGAGCGCCTCGCCCGCCTCGGTGAGCCGCAGTCCGCGCCCGGCCCGGGTGAACAGCGCGACGCCGACGGTGCGTTCGAGCGCCTTCATCTGCTGGGTGATGGCGGGCTGGGTGTAGCCGAGCTCGCGGGCGGCGGCCGAGTAGGAGCCTGCTCTGACGACCTCGTGGAACGTCCTGATGTGCCGTGAGTCGAATACCGGCTCCATGGCCCCTCCCCCGGTCGTCGTCGTCGAGCCTCCGCAATCATAAGAGGAAATTGGAGGTGCCCGCTCTATCCCCACCCGCACCTATGGTTCAGGATCGAACCAGCCTTCTCACTGCTGCGCGGACGGCGGCAGTCCCATCGCCACCCCGGCCTTGACCACCGGCGCCCCGCCCCGCATGCTCGGGCTGCGCCGGCTGCGGCGCTCGACCCAGCGGGCGAGCCAGGAGAGCAGCAGGCACATGCCGATGTAGATCGGCGCGATCACGATCACCACGGGGATGAACGGCAGGTCGTAGTCGAGGTTGGTGGCGATCAGCTTGCCCGCGTGCAGGAACTCCTCGTAGGTGATCAGGAAGCCCAGCGAGGTGTCCTTGAGCGCGACCACCAGCTGGCTGATGATGGCCGGCAGCATGGCCCGGTTGGCCTGCGGCACCAGCACGTACGTCATCACCTGGGTCTTGCGCAGGCCGAGCGCGTAGGCCGCCTCGCGCTGCCCCTTGGGCACCGCGAGCACGCCGGCCCGGAAGACCTCGGCCAGCACCGAGCCGTTGTACAGCACCAGCCCGGCCACCAGCGCCCACAGCGGCTGCACCTTGAGCGCGACGAAGACGAAGAAGATCATCACCAGCAGCGGCATGGCCCGGAAGAACTCCACCACCACCGTGGAGAGCACCCGCACCACCTTGTGGTCGGACAGTCGCCCCGCCGCGAACAGCGCGCCGAAGGGCAGCGCGAACAGCACCGTCCAGCCGAAGGCCTTGAGGGTGTTGCCGAGCCCGCTCAGCAGCAGGTCCTGGACGCCCCGGTACTCGAAGGGCATCCACTTCTGGTACGTGAACTGGTGGGTGTGGAAGAGCATGTAGACGATCCAGCCGATCAGCGCCGCGATCAGCAGCAGCGCGATCCCGCCGTACAGCCGGTGGCGGGCGAGCGCCTTCGGGCCGGGGATGTCGTACAGCGCCGAGGATCCAATGGTCATCGCGACACCGCCACTCGTCGTTCCAGCAGGTTGAAGACGGCGCTGACGGCCAGGGTGATGATCAGGTAGCCGACGGCGATCCAGACGAAGGTCCAGATGATGCTGTAGCCCAGCTCGTTGATCGTCCGGTAGGTGCCGAGCAGTTCGGTGACGCTGAACGAGCCGGCGATCGCCGTGTTCTTCGCCAGCGCGATCATCACACTGCCGATCGGCGCGACCACCGACCGGTACGCCTGCGGCATGACCACCACGCTCATCGTCTGCCCGAAGCTCATGCCCAGGCTGCGCGCCGCCTCCCCCTGCCCCGCCGGCACGGTGTTGATGCCCGAGCGCATCGCCTCGCAGACGAAGGCCGAGGTGTAGCAGCCGAGCGCGGCCACCGCGAAGACGAAGAACGGCAGCGTGATGTTGAAGCGCGGCAGGCCCAGCACCACGATGAAGAACAGCAGGGTCAGCGGCGTGTTGCGCAGCAGCGTCACCCACGCCGTCCCGAACACCCGCAGCGGCCGGACCGGCGAGACCCGGAAACCCGCGATCATCACTCCCAGCACCAGCGACAGCACGGCGCTCACCGCGAACAGCGAGAGCGTGCCGAGGAAGCCGTCCCAGTAGGTCGACCAGTTGTCGGTCAGCGTTTTCACGGCGCGGCCCTCTCAGTACCGGTCGATCGGCGGCGGTGTGGGCGCCGGCTCCCCGGACAGGCCCAGGGTCGCGTCGTAGGCCTTCTTCCAGTCGCCGTTCTGCTCGTTCTGCGCCAGCGCGTCGTCCAGGGCCAGGCGCAGCACGGTGTCGTTCTTCGGGGTGCCGATCCCGTACGGCTCCTGGGAGAACAGCGGGCCGACCACCTTGAGCTCGTCCGGCGCCTTGGCCGCGTAGCCCAGCAGGATCGCGTTGTCCGTGGTGACGGCGTCGACCTGGCCGGTGATCAGGTTGTCCACGCAGGCCGAGTAGGTGTCGTAGCCGATCAGCTTCGCCTTCGGGAACTGCGACTGGATGCGCTGGTACGGGGTCGAGCCGGCCGCCGAGCAGACCTTCTTGCCGTCCAGGTCCTGCGGGCCGTGGATGGTGTTGTCGTTCCTGCGCACCAGCAGCGACTGCCCGGCGACGAAGTACGGTCCGGCGAAGCCGACCAGCTTCTTCCGGTTGTCGTTGATGGTGTAGGTGCCGACGTAGAAGTCCACCTGGCCGTTCTGCAGCGCGGTCTCGCGGTTGGCCGAGGCGATGGTCTTGAACTCGATCCGGTCCGGCGCGAAGCCGAGGTAGGCGCCGACCATCTTGGCGATCTCGATGTCGAAGCCGGAGTACACGCCGGTGGCCGGGTTCTTCTCGCCCAGGTACGGCTGGTCCTCCTTGGCGCCGACCACCAGGTGTCCCCGGCTCCGGGCGGCGTCCAGGGTCGGCGAGCCGGTGATGGAGGCGGCGTCGCGCACCTGGTAGCTGGGCAGCGCGCTCGCCTGCGGGCCCTTGGGCGGCGGGGTGCCGGGCTTGCCGCAGCCGGCGGCCAGCCCGGCGAGCAGCAGGACGACGGCGAGCGCCGTCCGGCCCCGGGCGGCGGTGGTCTTCCTCGTCACGGCGCCGCCTCAGTGCTTCAGGATCTTGGACAGGAAGTCCCGGGCGCGCTCACTCTCCGGAGCGTTGAAGAAGTCCTCCGGGGCGCGGTCCTCGACGATCCGGCCGTCGGCCATGAAGACCACCCGGTTGGCGGAGGCCCGGGCGAAGCCCATCTCGTGGGTGACCACGACCATCGTCATGCCCTCGTGGGCGAGCTGGCGCATGACGTCCAGCACCTCGTTGATCATCTCGGGGTCGAGCGCCGAGGTCGGCTCGTCGAACAGCAGCGCCTTCGGGTCCATCGCCAGCGCCCGGGCGATCGCCACCCGCTGCTGCTGGCCACCGGAGAGCTGGGCCGGGTACTTGTCGGCGTGCGCCTCCAGCCCGACCCGCTCCAACAGGGCGCGGGACTTGGCGTCCGCCTCCGCCCGGGGCCGGCCGCGGACCTTGATCTGCGCGAGCGAGACGTTCTGCAGCACGGTCTTGTGCGCGAACAGGTTGAAGGACTGGAACACCATGCCGACCTCGGCGCGCAGCCGGGCCAGCCCCTTGCCCTCCTCGGGCAGCGGCTCGCCGTCGATCAGGATGGTGCCGTCCTCGATCGGCTCCAGGCGGTTGATCGCCCGGCAGAGCGTCGACTTGCCGGAGCCGGACGGTCCGATGACCACGACGACCTCGCCGCGGCCCACGGTCAGCTCGATGTCCTGGAGGACGTGCAGGTCCCCGAAGTGCTTGTTGACGCCGCGCACCTCGATCAGCGGCGTGAAGGCCGACGGCCCCGCCTGGGCCGGCCCGGGAGCGCTGGTCACCGGCCGCGACGCCCCTTCAGCAGCCAGCCCAGCGCGCCGCCGGCGAGCAGCGTGGCGAGCAGTGCGATCCAGAGCGGCGCGGTGACGGTGAACACCCAGAACTGGATCTTCACCCTGTCGAGGTTCGCGAACAGGAACCACACGGCGAGGACGACGAGGACGCCGATCCCGATGTACCGGGTGGGGATCCCAGCGATCTCGCTGCGTTTGGAGCCGGACGAGCCGTCCGAAATCTTGGTCACCGGAGCAGTCTGCGGGCCGGGGATCCGATTTGCCCGGTTACACGCCCTGATGGGCGAGGGAGTAACCCGCACGGGGCAATCCGGCCCCGTGCGGGTTTGAAATGCCGTACGGATCAACGGCGCCGTACGGGTTCGACGGCGCCGGCCCGCTACCGCTCGTCCCGCCAGGAGCGCCAGAGCGCCGCGTACGGGCCGCCGGCCGCGACCAGCTCCGGGTGGCTGCCGTACTCGCTGATCCGGCCGCCCTCGACCACCGCGATCACGTCCGCGTCGTGCGCGGTGTGCAGCCGGTGGGCGATGGCGATCACCGTGCGGCCCTCCAGCACCCGGGCGAGCGAGCGCTCCAGGTGCCGGGCGGCGCGCGGGTCCAGCAGCGAGGTGGCCTCGTCCAGCACCAGGGTGTGCGGATCGGCCAGCACCAGCCGGGCCAGCGCCAGTTGCTGGGCCTGCGGCGGGGTCAGCGCGGTGCCGCCGGAGCCGACCTCGGTGTCGAGGCCGTGCGGCAGCGCGTCCACCCAGCCGCCGGCGTCCACCGCGTCCAGCGCGGAGCGCAGTTCGGTGTCCTCGGCCCCGGGCGCGGCCAGCCGCAGGTTGTCCCGCAGGGTGCCGACGAAGACGTGGTGCTCCTGGTTCACCAGGGCGACCTCCGCCCGCACCCGCTCGGCCGGCATCCGCGCCAGCGCCGCCCCGCCGAGCGTCACGCTGCCGTGCCCGGGGGCGTAGATCCCGGCCAGCAGCCGCCCCAGCGTGGACTTGCCCGCCCCGGACGGCCCGACCAGCGCGACCCGGCTGCCCGGCGCGACGTCCAGGCTGATGCCGTGCAGGACGTCGGCGCCCTCGCGGTAGCCGAACCGGACGTCCCGGGCCTCGACCCGACGGCCGTCCGGGTGGCTGGACTCGTCGCCCTCGTGCTCCGGCACCTCGCGGACGCCGACCAGCCGAGCCAGTGAGGCCTGGCCGATCTGCAGCTCGTCGTACCAGCGCAGGATCAGGTCGACCGGGCCGGTCAGCATCTGCGCGTACAGCACTCCTGTGGTCAACTGGCCGACGGTGATCCACCCCTTGAGGGTGAACAGCCCGCCGAGCACCAGGGTGGCCAGCACCGCCGAGGAGTAGACCGCGTCGATGGTCGGGAACCAGACCGAGCGCAGCCACAGGGTGTAGCGCTCCCAGGCGAGCCACTCGCCCAGCTTGCGGTCCGTCAGGGCGATCCGCTGGTCGCCCAGGCGCAGCGCCTCCACCGTCCGCCCGGCGTCCACCGTCTCGGCCAGCACGGTGTTCACCGCGGCGTACCCGGCCGACTCGTTGCGGTAGGACTGCGGCGCGCGCTTGAAGTACCAGCGGGAGCTGACCAGCAGCAGCGGCAGGCCGATCAGCGAGGTGAGCGCGAGCAGCGGCGAGGTGACCAGCAGGGCGCCGATCACCAGCAGCAACGACACGATGGCGACGGCGAGTTCGGGCACGGCCTCGCGCACCGACTTGTCCAGCCGGTCGACGTCCGTGGTGCCCCGGGAGACCAGGTCCCCGGTGCCGGCCCGCTCCAGCACGCCGGTGGGCAGCGCGACCGAGCGGACCAGGAAGTCCTCGCGCAGGTCGGCCAGCACCCGCTCGCCGAGGACGGCACCGCGCATCCGGGACCAGCCGGTGAAGGCGGACTGCACCACCAGCGCCAGCAGGTACCAGCCGACCGCGACCGCGATGGTGGCCTCGGCGGTTCCGGTGGCCAGCGACTCGACCAGGCTGCCGAGCACCCAGGGGCCGACCAGCCCGGCCACGGTGGCCACCGAGTGCAGCGACACCACCGCGGAGAACCCTCGGCGGTGGCGCCGGGCGAGCAGGCGCAGGTAGGCGCGCACGGCGGCCGGTGAGCCGACCGGCAGGGTGGTGGCCGGCCCCTGCTCCTCATGGACGGGGGGCTTCATGGCGTGCTCCTCAGGTATGCGGCGGGTCGGGCGGGGCGGACGGCGCGGGTGCCCACGCGGCCGCTCATACCGGCTCCCCCACCGGTGCCGGCTCCTCTTCGCGGGTGACCACGGCCCGGTAGGCCGGCTCGGTCCGCATCAGGTCGCGGTGCCGCCCGGCCACGGCCACCCGGCCGTCGCGCAGCAGCACCACCCGGTCGGCCTGGTCGAGCAGCAGCGGGCTGGTCGCGAAGACCACGGTGGTGCGCCCCGCCCGGGTGTCCCGCAGTCCGGTGGCGATCCTGGACTCGGTGTGGGCGTCCACCGCGCTGGTCGGCTCGTCCAGGACGAGGACCGGCGGGTCGGCCAGCAGCGCGCGGGCCAGGGCGAGCCGCTGGCGCTGCCCGCCGGACAGCGAGCGCCCGCGCTCGGTGATCCGGGCGAGCATCGCGTCGCCCGCACACTCCGGCGAGCCGTCCACCAGGGCCTCCAGCACGTCGTCGGACCGGGCGGCGGCCAGCGCCTCGGCCACCGAGACCCGCCCCGAGGACGGGATGTCGAACAGCCCGGCCAGGGTGCCGGAGAGCAGCACCGGCTCCTTGTCGTGGACCAGCACCGCCGCCCTGGCCTCGGCCAGCGGCACCGCGTCCAGCTCCGTCCCGCCGAGCCGGACGGAGGGCTGCTCCGGCTCGTCCTCGGCGGCCGGGACGTGCCCGCCGAGCCGCCCGGCGAGCGCCCCTGCGAAGTCCGGGTCCCCGCAGACGACCGCGGTCAGCTCCCCGGCCCGCGCGGTCAGCCCGGTCGCCGGGTCGAACAGGTCGGCGTTCCCCGGCTTGTTCAGCGAGGCCTCGGCCACGCCGCTGGTGCGGCTGAGCGAGAGCACCCGGACGGCGCGCCCGGCGGAGACCCGGGCGACGCTCCAGGCGTGCGCGGCCTCCCCGAGGATCCGCAGCGGCGCCGCGAGGAAGGCGGTGGCGCCGTACACGGCGATCAGGGTGCCGACGGCGAGCTCGCCCGCGGCCGCCTGCCGGGCGCCGTACCACGTCACCCCGATCACGAACAGGCCCGGCAGCAGGACCTGTTGGGCCTGCATCAGCGACCAGATCCGGGCCGATCGGACGGCCGCGGCCCGGACCTTCTGGGAGGCGGCCCGGTACCGGTCGAGGAACAGTTCCTCGCCGCCGATGCCGCGCAGCACCCGCAGCCCCGCCACGGTGTCGGCGGCCAGCTCGGTGGCCTTGCCGCCGAGCGTGCGCTGCTGCTCGTACCGCCGCTCGAACGGCCCGATCAGCGGCCAGACGGCGGCCGCCAGCACCGGGACGCCGAGCAGCACCCCGACCCCGAGCACCGGTTCGACGACCAGCACGGCCGAGCTGACGGCCAGCCAGACGATCACCGCGGCCCGGACCCGGGCGACGAGTTCGACGTACCAGCCGATCCGCTCGACGTCCCCGCTGCCGACCGCGACGACCTCTCCGGTGGCGATCCGGCGGGACAACCCGGCGCCCAGGTGAGAGGCCTGCCGGGCCACCAGCTGCTTCACGTGGCACGCCGCGTGGATCCAGTTCCAGATCGCCTGCCGGTGCAGCAGCACAGCACCGAGCGCGGACAGCACGGCGAGCGCCACCGCGAGGGCGCCGGCCCGCCAGATCCCGGCGGCCTCGCCGTCGACAGCGGCCTGCACGCCCCACCCGAGCGCTATCGGCAGCGCCGCCTGGCCGCCCATCTCCAACAGCGCCCAGCAGGTGGCGAGCACCTGCCCGCGCCGCTGGCCGCGCTGGAGCCAGCGCAGGAAGGCCGGGGGTGAGGAGAGATCGGGACTACCGGGGTCGGCCAACGGCAGGGGGGTGAGCAGCATGACACTCCGATACAGGAGGGTGCGGGACGGTGCTGGAGGTCCTGGAGGGTGCGAGCAGGCGTGAGCGGGCACGCCGGGAGAAGGTCACGAGCCGGAGGCACGGGTCTCGCGGCACCGCAGGCCCGGCTCGCGCGAACAGCGGAAGACGGGCGGCGGCGGGCGACAGCGCGGCGCCTCGCCCGGCGGCATCGGCGCGTCCGGGGCGGCACCGAACGGGACCGCCGGACGGGACGGCCGGACGGGGGCGGGAAGGGCACGAAGGGCCCGGATCTCAGGAGGTCATGGCCACGAGCCTGCCAACCCCGATGTGATCTGCGCAACAGGTTTTTTCTCCGCCCGGCCCCCGGATCCCCGCCGGAGCGGGCCTCCGGCCCCGCAAGATTCCCCCGAACGGCGGGAACAATCCCGCCCGGGTCCCAGTTGCCCCCTTCTGGAATCAGACGGACAACCAGGAGGGCACCCCTTCCCGTGAGCAACATCCCCAACGTCACGCTGAACGACGGCGCGCAGATCCCGCAGCTCGGATTCGGCGTGTGGCAGGTCCCGGACGACGAGGCCACGGCCGCCGTCCGCACCGCGATCGAGGCGGGCTACCGCTCCATCGACACCGCGGCCATCTACGAGAACGAGGCCGGCACCGGCCAGGCGATCACCGAGGCCCTGGCCGGCGGCGTCGCCCGCGAGGACCTCTACATCACCACCAAGCTGTGGAACTCGGGCACCCGCGACTGGTCCGGCGAGCAGGGTCGCGACGCCGTCCTGCGCGAGTTCGACGCGTCGCTGGCCAAGCTCGGTCTCGACTACGTCGACCTCTACCTGATCCACTGGCCGCGCCCGAAGCACGGCAGCTACCTGAACGTCTGGAAGGCCTTCGAGCAGCTGAAGGCGGACGGCCGGGTCAAGTCGGTCGGCGTCTCCAACTTCGGGCCCGAGCAGCTCACCCGACTGCTCGACGAGACCTCGGTCGTCCCGGTGCTGAACCAGGTCGAGCTGCACCCGTACTTCCCGCAGACCGAGCTGCGCGCCTTCCACGCTCAGCACGGCATCGCCACCGAGGCCTGGAGCCCGCTGGGCCAGGGCAAGGAGCTGCTCGCCGAGCCGGTGCTGGCGAAGATCGCCGAGAAGCACGGCCGCACGGTCGCCCAGGTGGTGCTCCGCTGGCACCTGCAGAGCGGCGTGATCGCGATCCCGAAGTCGGTCACCCCCGCCCGCATCCGGGAGAACCTGGACGTCGCCGGCTTCGAGCTGGACGCCGAGGACCTCGCCGCGATCGCCGGTGTCGCCACCGGCACGCGGATCGGTCCGGACCCGCAGGAGTTCGACTGGAACTGACGGCACCCGCCGTCCGACTTCTCTGACGAGCGGTCATGTCGAACGACCGCCCACCCCTGCAGGGGTGGGCGGTCTTCGGTGTGCCACGATCCGCCGACGCCGACGAGCAGCGGCCTCCGGCACCTCAGGCCACCAGCACCTTGAGCCGTCAACGCCTCAAGCCCTCAACACACCAGGCCTTCCGTACGTTGGCGAATCGTTTTGGCTGGCGCTCAAAGGATCCCTCTAGAGCCGCGCCGCCTTGCCGAGGAGCGCCAGCGCGGGCCCGTGCTCACTCTCGTCCAGCGGGGCGAGCAGCAGCCGCTGGACCTCGGCCACGCCGGCCGTCGAACGGTGCAGCAGGTCCTGGCCCGCCGGCGAGAGCGACAGCAGGTTGCGGCGCCCGTCCGAGGGGTCGCGCCGGCGCTGCACCAGACCACGGCGCACCAGCCGGCTCACCATCTCGGCCATCGTCGCCTTGTCCAGCGAGGCCA
The DNA here is from genome assembly GCF_040687675.1 of Kitasatospora sp. NPDC056731. Classification (NCBI taxonomy): domain Bacteria; kingdom Bacillati; phylum Actinomycetota; class Actinomycetes; order Kitasatosporales; family Streptomycetaceae; genus Kitasatospora; species Kitasatospora sp. NPDC056731. The sequence continues at coordinate 5,945 of NZ_JBFBNR010000048.1, read as the reverse complement.
GCTCACCGACCGTGCGCTGGTCGGCGCCCGGTTCCAGTTCAAGCGCGTCCAGCACCGCGTACTGCGGAGCCGTCAGCTCCGCACCTACGTGCTCCGACCAGAGTTTGGTGTGCACCTGCTGGCCCACCCTGATCAGGTAGCCGATCGCCCGCTGCGCGTCCAGTGTCGGCCGCGCGTCGGAGAACACGGCGACCGCGGCGGGCTCCAGCCTGGCTATCTTGGCCATCACCCGCACGATCTCCACCTGCTCCTCCGCCGTCAGCGGCTCGAACAGGGTGCGCTGCACGCGGACCACACCGCCGGTGGCCTCACGCACCGCCTGGGCACCGCTCTGCGAGAGAGCGAGCAGTTTTCGCCGGCCGTCGGCCGGGTCACGCCTTCGCAGCACCAAGCCGCGGCGGACCAGCCGCGCGACCATCTCCGCCATCGTCGCCTTGTCCAGCGAGGCTCGCTCGCCGACCGTCCGCTGGTCGGCACCCGGTTCGAGGGCCAGGACCAGCAGGACGGCGAACTGCGGAGCCGTGAGATCGGCTCCGACATGCTCGGACCACAGCCTGGTGTGAACCTGCTGTGCAACGCGAATCAGGTGTCCGGGCGACTGTTGCAGTCGCGCGGACACGCGGGTCGTCGGGATCTCCCCCAGCACCATGTATCCGTCCCGATGTCACACCCGGTGTGTGTGGGACACCCGGGTGGGGCAGTAACGGCGAGTGGGCGTCCAGCTATGAGGGAGGGCGCTCCAGCCGTGCAGCCGGTGGCTGCTGGCGGACACTATACAAACGGCGGGCCCTTGCTGGCAGGCAGGGGCGGATAGTAGACGCAGGTTCGGCAACATTGGCATATTTACGCGCCCGCCACGCCCTCTCGGTAACCCGTTCTCAGTAGAAAGCCGACCGGTCGGTCCTTACCGACCGTCACCCGCGACTCTCCGACCCTGTTCGCCCTCCCTACTCGCGGGTAGGGTGTGGCCACCCTCCCCGGGGCGCTCCCCGCGGAGACCACCCCGAGAGAGACGAGAGCGAGCATGACCGAGCAGAGCACCGCCCCCCGGGTCGCCGTCGTCACCGGCGCCGCCCGCGGCCTGGGTGCCGCCACCGCCGTGCAACTGGCCTCCGACGGCTACGCCGTGGCCGTCCTCGACCTGGACGAGACCGCCGGGAAGGACACCGTCGACCGGATCACCGCGGCCGGCGGCCGGGCCCTGGCCGTGGGCGCCGACGTCTCGGACGCCGACCAGGTGCAGGCCGCCGTCGACCGGGTGGCCGCCGAGCTCGGCGCCCCCGTCGTGCTGGTCAACAACGCGGGCGTGCTCCGCGACAACCTGCTCTTCAAGATGTCCGAGTCCGACTGGGACACGGTCATGAACGTCCACCTGCGCGGGGCCTTCCTGATGACCCGCGCGGTGCAGAAGCACATGGTGGACGCCGGTTTCGGCCGCATCGTCAACCTGTCCTCCTCGTCCGCCCAGGGCAACCGCGGCCAGGCCAACTACTCGGCCGCCAAGGCCGGTCTGCAAGGCTTCACCAAGACTTTGGCCATTGAGCTGGGCAAGTTCGGCATCACCGCCAACGCCGTGGCCCCCGGCTTCATCGCCACCGACATGACCGCGGCCACCGCCGCCCGGGTCGGCATGGACTTCGAAGACTTCAAGCGGGCTGCGGCCTCCCAGATCCCGGTCCAGCGGGTCGGTCTGCCTGAGGACGTCGCCCACACCATCTCCTTCCTCGCGAGCGAGGGCGCCGGCTTCGTCTCCGGGCAGGTGATCTACGTCGCGGGCGGCCCCCTCGACTGAGCACGGAACCTACACAGGGTTACCACGGAGTGGGAAGCCGGCCGCGCCGGCCTCCCACTCCGTTTTCTTTACCGGGGCTTTTGCAGAATCATTCGAACACCACACTGGCATTCGATCCGAGAATCGCGGAAATCACTCCCCGGGCGGACCTCTCCCCGCCAATTGTCGATTTCACGGGAAAATGACAAATCCCTCCGGAATAGCCCCGGCCGGATGGGTAAGGTCACCCCCGTGCAAGCCCCGAGTACCCCCGCGCCCTATCCGAACCAGGGGCCGGAGCAGCTCACCACCACCCACCGCGAGCGCCCGAGCCCCGAACGAGCCCACCGCCGCGAGCCCGGCTGGCCGCCGATGGGCCGCCGACAGGCCGCCCTGCTCGCCGTGACCTGCGTCGCCTACCTGCTGGTCCTGGCCGGTGTCCTGCTCAACACCGCCCTGGTCGACCTCGACTGGTCGGTCCGGCTGTTCCGCCCCTACGAACGCTGGCCCAGCCTGGAACCGCTGCTCGACACCTGGGTGGTCGCCGGGCAACGCGGCCCCTCCGCCATCGCCGCCTTCGTCTGGCTCGGCTGGCGCGCGCACCGGCTGGGGCGGCTGCGCCCGCTGCTGGTGATGGCCGTCGCGCTGCTGCTGCTCAACGTCACGGTCGGCGCGGTCAAGATCGTCACCGGCCGGCTCGGCCCGCACTACGCCCAGTACGTCGGCTCGCCCGAACTGTTCTCCGGCGGCACCATCTTCCCGTCCGGTCACACCGCCAACGCGGTCGTCACCTGGGGCGTGCTCGCCTACCTCGCGGTCCGCTGGCGGCGCACCGGCGCGGTGATCGCCGCCGCCACCGCCTGCTCGATCGGCCTGACCACGCTCTACCTGGGCACCCACTGGGTCACCGACGTGCTAGCCGGCTGGGCCGCCGGACTGCTGGTCCTGCTCTCGCTGCCGCTGCTGGAGCCGCTGGTCGTCGCCGCCGAACAGCGGTTGGCCCGGCGGCCGGGCCACTGAGCCCGCACGCCACGACCACCGCGACCACCGGCCACCCCGACCACCGGAAAGGTCGAGCACCGGGAGGGCGGCCCTACCCCTCCCAGCTGCGCTCGACCACGCCGTCGCGCACCGCGAGGTTGAGCCGGCCCTCACGGTGGTCCATGGTCACCATCGCCCCCGGCTCCAGCACCCGGACCGAGGCCCAGCCGTGCCGCCGGGCCAGCTCCCGGGCCCGTTCGATCCGCAGCCCCGCGTAGCCCTCGGCGTCCGCCGCCGCGTCCGACCCCGTCATCGCGTCTCCCCCGCTCTCCCCCACGGACGTACGCTGGAATCGTAGCCCCCACCCGCGCGGCCCGGAGGTGAACGGCGATGCGCACCACCACTCCGCGACGGCCGTGGCGCAGCGGCACCGAGCCGGCCACCGCCCGCAGCGACCTCAAGCTCCGCTACCTGCTGTCGCTCACCTTCACGCCGCTGTTCGCGCTCGCGACGGCGGGCTTCGCGATCTGGGCGGCGGCCTCCCCCGCCGACGGCGCCCCCAGCCGGGGGACCCTCACCGGCTTCGCCATCGCCTGCGGTCTGCTCACCCTGTTCGCCACTGTCGATCTCGTCGTGGTCATCCGGCGCCGCCGGACCGAGCTCTGACACGGTGTCTCCCACGGAGTGGGAAGTCGGCCCGGCCGACTTCCCACTCCCGCAACACTCCCGCACCGCCGCCGAGCACCCGCCCAGGACCGGCTCGGAACGGGCTCAGGACCAGCTCAGCGACTGCCGATCGCCTGCTTCACCAGCGTCCGCCCGAAGTCCCACATCAGCCCGCTCCCCCGGTGCGCGTCATCCATGATGTCGGTGAAGGCGTCCACGAACCGGTCGACGTCGCGCTCCGTGATGATCAGCGGCGGGATCAGCTTGATCACCTCCAGGTGGTCCCCGGACACCTGGGTCAGGATCCGGTGCCGCTGGAGCAGCGGGACGACCACCATCTGGGCGAACAGCCCCTTGCGCGCCGCTTGCAGGGCCGTCCAGCCGGTGCGCAGCTTGAGCGACTTGGGTCGGCCGAACTCGATGCCGATCATCAGACCCCGGCCGCGCACCTCGGCGAGCAGCTCGTACCGGTCGACCAGCGCGGCCAGCCGCTCGCGCAACTGATCGCCGACCTGACGCGCGTTCTCCACCACCTTCTCCTCGCGCATCACCTCCAGGGTCGCCAGTCCGGCCGCCATCGCCTGGGCGTTGGCACCGAAGCTGGCCGAGTGCACCAGCACCCGGTCCATCGAGGAGTACACCTTCTCGAAGATCCAGCTCTTGCCGAGCGTCGCCCCGACCGGCACGTAGCCGCCGGAGAGCGCCTTGGCCGCGCAGACCAGGTCGGGCAGCACACCCTCCTCGTGCTGGTAGGCGAAGAACTCGCCGGTACGGCCGATCCCGGTCTGCACCTCGTCGCAGATCAGCAGCGCCCTGTGCTCGTGCAGCAGGGCCTGCGCGGCACGCAGCCAGCCGGGCGGCGGCGCCAGGACGCCCTTGCCCTGGATCGGCTCGACGATCAGGGCGGCGACGTCGCCGCGCTTCAGCTCCCTGGCCAGCGCGCCGAGGTCGCCGAGCGGGATGGCGGTGTCCGGCAGCAGCGGGTCGAAGCCCTTGCGGAAACCGCTCTCCCCGTTGACGGAGAGCGAGCCGGTGGTCAGCCCGTGGAAGGCGTGGTCGGCATACAGGACGCGCCTGCGGCCGGTGGCGTACCGGGCGAACTTGAGCGCGGTCTCCACCGCCTCGGTGCCGCTGTTGCCGAAGAACACCCGGTCCAGCCCGGGCGCGTACGAGAGCAGTCGCTCGGCGAGCAGCCCGGGCAGCGGCGAGCAGTCGAAGCGGACCAGGTCCGGCAGGTCGAGGTCCATCACCTGCTGGATCGCCGACCGCACGACCGGGTGGTGGCGGCCCAGCGCGAAGATGCCGAAGCCGGCCAGCATGTCGAGGTACTCGTTGCCCTCGGCGTCGTAGAAGTACGGGCCCTTGGCGCGCTCGTAGTACTTGTCGAAGCCGATGGTGTGCAGCATCCGCGGCAGCTGCGGGTTGAGGTGGCGGCCGTGCAGCTCGTACCGCTCGGCGCCGCGTTCGGCGATCAGCGCGGCGAGGTCGAAGCTGGCGGCGGTGCGGTCGGGGTCAGCCGGCATGGCGCTGGTTCGCTCCTCGGTTCGGTAGCAGGTTCTTGGCGAAGACGGCGGTCTGGGCGGCGACTCCGGTGCCGGTCAGGCCGGTCTCCTCCAGGATCTCCCCGCGCGCGGCGTGGCCGAGGAACTCCTGCGGCAGGCCGAGCACCCGCACCGGCACGTCCACGTCGGCGTCGCGCAGCGCCTGGGCGACGGCGGCGCCGACGCCACCGGTGCGGCCGTTGTCCTCGACGGTGACGACCAGCCGGTGGGCGGCGGCCAGTTCCGGCAGGGCCGGGTCGACCGGTTTGACCCAGCGGGGGTCGACGACGGTCGCGGTGAAGCCCTCGGCGAGCAGCAGCCGGGCGGCGTCCAGGCAGGCGGCGGCGGTGGTGCCGACCGCGACCAGGAGGATCTCCGACGGCCGGCCGGTGCGCAGCAGGACGTCCATCCCGCCGATCCGTTCGACGGCCGGCACGGCGGGCCCGATGGTGGCCTTGGGGAAGCGGACCACGGTGGGGGCGTCCTCGACCTCGACGGCCTCGCGCAGCTGGGCCCGCAGCTGTTCGGCGTCGCGCGGGGCGGCGAGCCTGAGGCCCGGGACGACCTGGAGGATCGACATGTCCCACATGCCGTTGTGCGAGGCGCCGTCGGTGCCGGTGACCCCGGAGCGGTCGAGGACGAAGGTGACGCCGAGCCGGTGCAGGGCGACGTCCATCAGGACCTGGTCGAAGGCCCTGTTCAGGAAGGTCGCGTAGACGGCGACGACCGGGTGCAGGCCGCCGGTGGCGAGGCCGGCGGCGGAGGTGACGGCATGCTGCTCGGCGATGCCGACGTCGAAGGTGCGCTCCGGGAAGGCCTTGGCGAAGCGGGCCAGGCCGACCGGTTGGAGCATCGCCGCGGTGATCGCCACCAGGTCGGGCCGCTCGGCGCCGCCTGCGGCCTTGGCGTGGCGGTAGCCGCGCAGGGCCGCTGCGAAGGCGGGGGTGGTGCGGGCGACGTCGGCGAGGCGGGACTCCATGAGCGCG
>NZ_JBFBNR010000047.1:0-57338 GCF_040687675.1 Kitasatospora sp. NPDC056731 | reverse complement strand
GTCACCGCCCGTCAGCTGGCCGAGATGATGGTCGGTCTCGGGCGCCCAGCCGGCCGAGACGTTCACGGCAGCGCTGGAGCAGGCCTGGGAGAGCCGGGTGGCGGTGCCCCCACCCCGATCGGGGTTCGGCCCACGCTCTGGAACGACTCAGACGCCGAGCAGGTCGACCACGAAGATCAGGGTCGAGCCCGCCGGGATGAGCGGGGTCGGCGACTGGTTGCCGTACGCCAGGTGCGACGGGATGGTCAGCTCGCGGCGGCCGCCGACCTTCATGCCGGCGACACCGCGGTCCCAGCCCTTGATGACGCGGCCGGCGCCCAGCGGGAACGAGAACGGGGCGGTGCCCCGGTTCCAGCTGGAGTCGAACTCCTCACCGGTCTCGAAGGTCACGCCGACGTAGCGGACCTTGACGACCTGGCCCGACTTGGCCTCCTCGCCGTCACCGACGACGATGTCGCGGATCTTCAGGTCCGCCGGGGCGTCGCCGATCGGGAAGTCGATCTCGGGCTTCTCGTTGAGGTTGACGCTCACAGTCCCTCTTCTCACGTTTCGCATTGCAGTCACGACCAAGCGGCGGGCGCCCGCACCCCCGGTCCGTTCCCGGACCACGGTACGGGCGCCCACCGCCCGGGGTGGTCCGGCCACGCGGCCGGACCTGAAGGTCACACGCACACCATTGTCACCCGAAAGTGGATCAGCCCTGACCGGCGTCCAGGATGTCCACCACGAAGACCAGCGGCGCGCCCGGCGGGATGTCGCCCTGGCCCTTGTCGCCGTAGGCCAGCGCGGCCGGGATCACCAGCTCCACCCGGCTGCCGACGGTCTGGCCCACCAGCCCCTGGTCCCAGCCCTGGATGACCTGGCCACCGCCGACCGGGAAGGAGAACGCCTGGCCCTTGCTGAGCGAGGAGTCGAACATCTTGCCGTCCTTGAACAGCGCGCCGGTGTACTGGACGACGACCTTCTCGCCCTTCTCCACCGCCGGCCCGGTGCCCTTGATCAGGACGTGCGACTTCAGCTCGGTCGGGTCCTTCGCGCCGGCCACCGGGGTGATCTCGGCCGGCTTCTTGCCGTTGTCCTTGACCTGCGGGAAGTCCGCGGGCGGCGGCGTGACGGTGCCGCTCACCACGGAGTCGGGCGCGTTGGCGTTGCGGATGTCGATCACGAAGACCAGGTCGTCCTTCGCCCCGATCGACATGTCGGCCTTGCCCTGGGAGCCGAACGCGGCGGCCGGCGGGGCCACCACGAGGACCCGGCTGCCGGCCTTCTTCCCGACCACGGCCTGGTCCAGCGCCGGGATCAGCGCGTCGGTGCCGGCCTGGAAGATCTGCGGCTTGCCGTTGTTGTCGTACGAGCTCGGGATGTCCTTGCCGGTGGTCCAGTCCTTGGCGGTGTAGTCCACCGAGGTCCAGGAGTTCTTGTCCACCTTGGGGCCGGTGCCCTCGGTCAGCACCTTCACCACGAAGGAGCCGTCGGAGGCCTCGCCCGGCACCTGGATCTCGGCCTTCTTGCCGAAGTCACCGGTGACGGTGGGCAGCACCTTGGCGCTGTCCTTGATCGGCGGCACCGGGTCGGCGGTCGGCGTGGGCGGCGCGCTCTTGGCGGCGTCCGGCTTGGCCGCGGTGTCCGACTTGCCGTCCTTGTTCACCAGGTACAGCGTCACGGCGCTGCCGGCCAGCAGCAAGGTCAGCACCGTGCCGAGGATCACGCCCAGCCGGCCCACCCCGGGCGGGTTCTCGTCGTACCCGGCCTCCGAGGTGTCGCCCCGACGCACGGTGGAGGCGAAGATCTGCGGGGTGTCGTCCGTCTTGGTCCCGCCCGAGGCACGCGGCTGCTCGCCGGGCTGCGCCCAGCCGGCCTGCTGCTTCAGGATCGACGGCGGGACGACGATCGACTCGCCGTCCCCCGGGAGCGGGCCGCCGGGACGCGAGGCGGCCGGGTCACCCGCGGAGCTGTCGTTCGCCGCGGTGTCGGCCCCGCCCGGGCTCGGCGTCTTCTCAGTCATGACTCCCCATCCATCTCGCCACGAGGTCTTCCAGGTCTGCGACCGGCGTGCTGACTGCCGGTCTGCCGTCGCACCGTCCGCCCCGGACCTCGGCGCCGGGCGGCGCCTGCCACAGTGCGAGGGCAGTATGACAGCTCAGGATGAGGGCGGACGCTTCGTTGTACGAGCGTCCGCCCAAGCGTACGGAATCCCAGGGGTGCGTGTCCGCCCTAAACCGCTTCCAGGATGTCGATCACGAAGACCAGCGTCGAGTTGGGCGGCACCGAGCCCTGCGCCTGGTCCTTGTAGCCGAGCGCAGGCGGCACCACGAGCAGGATCCGGCTGCCGACGGTCTGGCCGACCAGCGCCTTGTCCCAGCCCTCGATCACGCTGCCGGTGCCGATCTGCACCGCCTGCGCGCCCCCGTGCGTCCAGGAGGAGTCGAACTGCTGGCCGTTGTTCCAGAGCACCCCGGTGTACTGCACCACCAGGGTCTGCCCGCTCTTGACCTGCTTGCCCTCGCCCTTGATCAGCACCGCCTGCTCCAGGTCGGTGGGCGCGGCCTGCCCGGCCGGCACGGTGATCGTCACCGGAGCCTTGCCGTTGTCCTTGACCTGCGGCATCGTCGCCGGCGGCGGGGTCATGGCGCCGGTCAGCGTGGAGTCCTGCGGCAGGCTCTCCATGATGTCCAGGACGAACACCACGGTGTCGCCCTTGTTGACGCCGAGCTGGGTACTGCCCTGCTCGCCGAAGGCCGCCGCCGGCGGGGCGACCACCAGCAGCCGGCTGCCGACCTTCTTGCCGATCACGCTCTGGTCCAGTGCCGGCACGAGCTGTCCGCTGCCGGCCTGGTAGAGCTGCGGCTTCCCGCTCGGGTCGTACGAGCTGGGCAGGTCCTTGCCGGTGGTCCAGTCCTTCGCCGTGTAGTTGACCGTCACCCAGTCGCCCTTGTTGACCGTCGACCGCTCGCCCTCGCTGACGGTGTTCACCACGAACTGGCCGCCGGGCTGGCCCTCCGGGAGGGTGATGGTGGCCTTGCTGCCGAAACCGCCCTCCGAGAGCGTGGGCATCGGCGACGCCTCGCCGACCGGCGCGGGCACCGTCGGAGGCGCGCTCGCCGCGGACGGAGTCGCCGGGCCGGCCGCCTTGGGCGAACTGCTGCAGGCGACCGCCAGCAGCAGGGGCAGGGTGAGTAGCAAACCGGCGGTGCGGCGCACGGTGGTCCTAACTGTCGATCGAGGTCGGCTCTCCTGACTTCGACGGACAGCGTATGCCCGGACGGTGTCCGGCCCCGGTAGACACCACCGGGGCCGGACACCGCCTTGATCACAAACCTGGGACCCCTGCGGGGGTCACATCCCGGCGATCAGCTTCTCCACCCGCTCGTCCACCGAGCGGAACGGGTCCTTGCAGAGCACCGTGCGCTGCGCCTGGTCGTTCAGCTTCAGGTGCACCCAGTCCACCGTGAAGTCCCGGCGCTGCTCCTGCGCCCGGCGGATGAAGTCCCCGCGCAGCCGGGCCCGGGTGGTCTGCGGCGGGATGGACTTGGCCTCGAAGGTCTTGAGGTCGGTGGTCACCCGCTTCGCCTGGCCCTTGCCCTGGAGCAGGTAGAACAGGCCGCGCCGACGGTGGATGTCGTGGTACGCCAGGTCGATCTGGGCCACCCGAGGGTTGGACATGCTCATCTGGTGCTTCTCGCGGTAGCGCTCGATGAGCTTGTACTTCATGATCCAGTCGATCTCGGTGGCCACCTGGTCCAGGTTCTCGGTGCGGACGGCCTCCAGGGTCCGGCCCCACAGTTCGAGCACCTGGCCGATGGTGCCGGTGTTGATGCCCTTGCGGTCGGCGAACTCCAGCGCCTTGGTGTAGTACTCCTCCTGGATGTCCAGCGCGCTGGCCTCGCGCCCGTTGGCGAGCCGCACCTGGTGGGTGCCGGTGAGGTCGTGGCTGACCTCGCGGATCGCCCGGATCGGGTTCTCCAGGGTGAGGTCGCGCATCACCACGCCGGCCTCGATCAGCCGCAGCACCAGGTCGGTGGCGCCGACCTTGAGCAGCGTCGTGGTCTCCGACATGTTGGAGTCGCCGACGATCACGTGCAGCCGGCGGTAGCGCTCGGCGTCCGCGTGCGGCTCGTCGCGGGTGTTGATGATCGGGCGGGAGCGGGTGGTGGCGGAGCTGACGCCCTCCCAGATGTGCTCGGCGCGCTGGCTGACGCAGTAGACCGCGCCGCGCGGGGTCTGCAGCACCTTGCCGGCGCCGCAGATCAGCTGGCGGGTCACCAGGAAGGGGATCAGCACGTCGGCCAGCCGGGAGAACTCGCCGTGCCGGGCCACCAGGTAGTTCTCGTGGCAGCCGTAGGAGTTGCCGGCCGAGTCGGTGTTGTTCTTGAACAGGTAGACGTCCCCCGCGATGCCCTCCTCGTGCAGCCGCCGCTCGGCGTCGACCAGGAGCCCTTCGAGGATCCGCTCGCCCGCCTTGTCGTGCGTCACCAGCTCGGTCACGTCGTCGCACTCGGGGGTGGCGTACTCGGGGTGGGAGCCGACGTCGAGGTACAGCCGGGCGCCGTTGCGCAGGAAGACGTTGCTGCTGCGGCCCCAGGAGACGACCCGGCGGAACAAGTACCGCGCCACCTCGTCCGGCGACAGCCTGCGCTGCCCGCGGAACGTGCAGGTCACGCCGTACTCGTTCTCCAGCCCGAAAATCCGGCGGTCCATGAGCACTCCATTCTGTGTCGGAGCTGTCCGAAACCGCCTCCACGACGACTGGGCCGCCGCAGGGGCACCGGAGTCCCGTACGGCCTCCGTCCGGCCGCCGTACGGGACTCCGCAGGCACTGCTACTCCGGCGCGGTGTCCGCCGGGTTGTCCTCGTCGTCCGACTCGGCGGACTGGTCGCCGTCGAGCAGCCGGGCGAGCTGGTTGCCCAGGATGCGCTTGAACTTGCGCTGCTGGAACCGCTGGCGGTCGAGGACGGCCACCTCCAGCTGCTCCGGGGTGAGGGCGCGCGGGCTGCCGCCGTTGGGGTCGCGGGCGAGCGAGTCCACGGCGGCCCGGACCACCTCGGTGAGGCCCATCCCGGCCTGGTGGCGCTGGCCCAGGTAGTTGCCGATCGAGTCGGCGTTGCCGCCGACCACGACGTAGTTCTTCTCGTCGACGATCGAGCCGTCCGGGGTGAGGCGGTAGATCTGGTCCTCGTCCGCGGTGCGGCCGACCTCGGCCACGATCAGCTCGACCTCGTAGGGCTTCTCGCCGACCGAGGAGAAGATGGTGCCGAGCGTCTGGGCGTAGACGTTGGCCAGGCCCCGGGCGGTGACGTCGGCCCGGTCGTAGGAGTAGCCGCGCAGGTCGGCGTAGCGGACGCCGCCGATGCGCAGGTTCTCGAACTCGTTGTAGCGGCCGACCGCCGCGAAGGCGATCTTGTCGTAGATCTCGGAGACCTTGTGAAGCGCTCTGGAGGTGTTCTCCGCGACGAAGACGATGCCGTCGGCGTAGGTGAGCACGACCACGCTGCGGCCGCGCGCGATGCCCTTGCGGGCGTACTCCGCGCGGTCCGCCATGGCCTGCTGGGGCGAGACGTAGAACGGTGTCGACACCGGCGGTCGTCCCTTTCCTGAGAGGTGATGGCTAGAGCAGCGGGGCCTGCGGGCCGTTGGGGTGCGAGCGGCGCTCGTCGGTGATCGCGACCGCGATCTCGGTGACCTCCGCGTCGGTGAGCCGGCGGAAGCCGTCCTCGGTGATCAGCGAGACGATCGGGAAGATCTTGCGGGCGAGGTCGGGGCCGCCGGTGGCGGAGTCGTCGTCGGCCGCGTCGTACAGCGCCTGGACGACCAGCATGGCGGCCTGGTCGGCCGTCAGGCCGTCGCGGTAGAGCTTCTTCATCGAGCCGCGGGCGAAGACCGAGCCCGAGCCGGTGGCGGCGAAGCCGCGCTCCTCGGAACGCCCGCCGGTGACGTCGTAGTTGAAGATCCGGCCGCGGCCGAGGTCCAGGTCGTAGCCGGCGAACAGCGGGACGACCGCCAGGCCCTGCATCGCCATGCCCAGGTTGCCCCGGATCATGGCGGTGAGCCGGTTGGCCTTGCCCTCCAGCGAGAGCACCGCGCCCTCGATCTTCTCGTAGTGCTCCAGCTCCAGTTGGAACAGCCTGACCATCTCGATGGCGAGGCCGGCGGTGCCGGCGATGCCGACCGCGCTGTACTCGTCGGCCGGGAACACCTTCTCCATGTCGCGCTGGGCGATCACGTTGCCCATCGTCGCCCGGCGGTCACCGGCGATCACCACGCCGCCGTCGAACACCGCGGCCACGATGGTGGTCCCGTGCGGGGCCTCGATCACGGCCCCCGCGGGGAGCCCGCGGTGGCCGGGGATCAGCTCCGGCCGGTGCTCGGCGAGGAAGTCCACGAAGGAGGAGGACCCCGGGGTCAGGAAGGCAGCCGGTAGACGCCCGGTGCCACGAGTGTTGGCTTCCACACGATTCCTTCCAGGTAGCTTGAAGCTCGCGTTGCCCGCACCCTACCCGCCCGGCGATCACTGTCCACGCGCGCAGGGGGCCGGTGCCGGACGGCCGGGCGGCACTCGCCGCCCGACCGCCCTCGACGGTCACGACCGTGAATTCCCGAATGCCGGGGACGGGCTATTGCCCGCCCTTCTGCACGAATCCGCGGACGAAATCCTCCGCATTCGACTCGAGGACCTCGTCGATTTCGTCCAGCACCGCGTCGACGTCGTCGCTCAGCTTTTCCTGGCGCTCCTTGAGGTCGTCGGAATTCTGGGTTTCCGCGGCCTGCTCCTCGACCTCCTCGGAGGAGCGGTTCGCCCGCTGCTGGCCGCCGCCGGTGTCCTTGCTCGCCATTTCCCTCACCCCGCTCGATTCTTCTGGCACGGTTTGGTCGTTGCTTGCTGCACCGACCCTATACACAAGGTGCGACTGCCGCTCCCGGTTTGCCGGTGGCGCTTCCTGTCCAACACCCGCTGCCACCCCGGATGATTCCCATTCGGCGGACGTTCACCCATGGTGATCGAAAAGTTACCCGCCGGAGAGGACCCGCAGCAGGTCCTCCGCGGTGCGACAGCGGTCCAGCAGCTCCTTGACGTGGTTGCGGGTGCCCCGCAGCGGCTCCAGCGTGGGCACCCGCTGCAACGAGTCCCGGCCCGGCAGGTCGAAGATCACCGAGTCCCAGGAGGCCGCGGCGACGTGGTCGGCGTACTGCTCCAGGCAGCGCCCGCGGAAGTACGCCCGGGTGTCCTCCGGGGGCTTGGAGACGGCCCGCTCGACCTCCGCCTCGGTCACCAGCCGCTCGAAGCGGCCGCGGGCCACCAGCCGGTTGTAGAGGCCCTTGTCGGGCCGTACGTCGCTGTACTGGAGGTCGACCAGGTGTAGCCGCGGGTTCTCCCACCCCAGGGCGTCCCGGCTGCGGTAGCCCTCCAGGATCTCCCGCTTGGCGATCCAGTCCAGTTGCCTGGAGAGCGACATCGGATCGCGCTCCAGCCGGCCGAGGACGTCCTCCCAGCGGGCCAGCACGTCCAGTGTCTGCTCGTCCGCGTCGGTGCCGAAGCGGTCCTCGACGTACTTGCGGGCCAGCTCGAAGTACTCCAGCTGGAGCTGGACGGCGGTGAGTTTGCGCCCGTTGCGCAGGGTGATCAGGTGCTTGAGCGTGGGGTCGTGGGAGACCCGGTGCAGGGTGCGCACCGGCTGGTCGACGGCGAGGTCGGAGGCGATGAAGGAGTCCTCGATCATCGACAGGACCAGTGAGGTGGTGCCCAGTTTGAGGTAGGTGGAGATCTCGGAGAGGTTGGCGTCCCCGATGATCACGTGCAGCCGGCGGTACTTCTCCGCGTCGGCGTGCGGTTCGTCCCGGGTGTTGATGATCGGGCGCTTGAGCGTGGTCTCCAGGCCGACCTCGACCTCGAAGTAGTCGGCCCGCTGGCTGATCTGGAAGCCGTGCGTCGAACCGTCCTGGCCGATGCCGATCCGGCCGGCGCCGGTGACCACCTGGCGGGAGACGAAGAACGGGGTGAGGTGGCGGACGATGTCAGCGAACGGCGTCGCCCGCTTCATCAGGTAGTTCTCGTGGGTGCCGTAGGAGGCGCCCTTGTTGTCGGTGTTGTTCTTGTACAGGTGGATGTTCTGCCCGTTGGGCAGTTCCAGCGCGCGTTGCGCGGCGGCCGCCATGATCCGCTCGCCGGCCTTGTCCCAGAGCACGGCGTCACGCGGGTTGGTGACCTCTGGCGAGCTGTACTCGGGGTGCGCGTGGTCCACGTAGAACCGGGCCCCGTTGGTGAGGATGACGTTGGCCAGGCCGATGTCCTCGTCGGTCAGCTGGCTGGCGTCCGCCACCTCGCGCGCCAGGTCGAAGCCCCGGGCGTCACGCAGCGGGTTCTCCTCCTCGAAGTCCCAGCGGGCCCGCCGCGCCCGGTGCATCGCCGCCGCGTACGCGTTGACGATCTGGGACGAGGTGAGCATGGCGTTGGCGTTGGGGTGCCCGGGCACGGAGATCCCGTACTCGGTCTCGATGCCCATCACGCGCCGTACGGTCATGCGGCCCTCCTTGCCCGGTGCGCCGCCCCCCACGGGCGGAGCACGCCGACGTACCGCTGGACAACACCGGCGCCGGCGTTCTGCCCGCGATCGGTGGGTCGAGCCTAGAACCCGGCACCGACGGGCGGACCCCGAGACGCGCCGTCCGGCTGCGGGGCCGCGAGGCGCCACAGCCGGACGGGGTGCGTGCTGTTCCGGGGACCGCCGGGCGGCCCGGTCTCACCGTGTGCTTACAGGTACTGCCCCGTGTTGGCGACAGTGTCGATCGAGCGGCCGGACTCGGCGCCCTGCTTGCCGGTGACCAGCGTGCGGATGAAGACGATCCGCTCGCCCTTCTTGCCGGAGATGCGGGCCCAGTCGTCCGGGTTGGTGGTGTTCGGGAGGTCCTCGTTCTCCTTGAACTCGTCCACGCAGGCGGCGAGCAGGTGGGAGACGCGCAGACCGCGCTGACCGTGGTCGAGGAAGTCCTTGATGGCCATCTTCTTCGCGCGGTCGACGATGTTCTGGATCATCGCGCCGGAGTTGAAGTCCTTGAAGTACAGGACCTCCTTGTCACCGTTGGCGTAGGTGACCTCCAGGAAGCGGTTCTCCTCGGTCTCGGAGTACATCCGCTCCACGACCGACTGGATCATCGCGGCCACCGTGGTGCCCAGGGAGCCGTCGTGCTCCTTGAGGTCGTCCGGGTGGAACGGCAGCGACTCCTTGAGGTACTTGGAGAAGATGTCCCTCGCGGCCTCGGCGTCCGGGCGCTCGATCTTGATCTTGACGTCCAGGCGGCCGGGCCGCAGGATCGCCGGGTCGATCATGTCCTCGCGGTTCGAGGCGCCGATGACGATGACGTTCTCCAGGCCCTCCACACCGTCGATCTCGGCGAGCAGCTGCGGGACGATGGTGTTCTCCACGTCCGAGCTGACGCCGGAACCGCGGGTGCGGAACAGCGACTCCATCTCGTCGAAGAAGACGATGACGGGCGTGCCCTCGCTCGCCTTCTCCCGGGCCCGCTGGAAGACCAGGCGGATCTGCCGCTCGGTCTCGCCCACGTACTTGTTGAGCAGTTCGGGGCCCTTGATGTTGAGGAAGTAGCTCTTCCCCTGGGGGCGTCCGGTGACCTCGGCGACCTTCTTGGCCAGCGAGTTGGCGACCGCCTTGGCGATCAGCGTCTTGCCGCAGCCGGGCGGGCCGTAGAGCAGCACGCCCTTGGGCGGGCGCAGCTCGTACTCCTTGAAGAGGTCGGCATGCAGGTAGGGCAGCTCGACCGCGTCCCGGATCAGCTCGATCTGGTTGCTCAGTCCGCCGATCTGGCGGTAGTCGATGTCCGGGACCTCTTCGAGGACCAGCTCCTCGACCTCGGACTTCGGCACGACCTCGTACACGTAGCCGGAGCGGGGCTCCAGCAGCAGGGCGTCCCCCGCCCGGATGGTGAGCTCGCGCAGCGGTTCGGCGAGGCGCACCACCCGCTCCTCGTCGGTGTGGCCGACGACCAGGGCGCGTTCGCCGTCCTCGAGGATCTCCTTGAGGGTGACGATCTCGCCGATGCGCTCGAAGGCCATCGCGTCCACGATGTTGAGGGCCTCGTTGAGCATCACCTCCTGGCCGCGCCGCAGTTCGTCGAGGGCGACGTTGGGGCTGACGTTCACGCGGAGCTTGCGCCCCCCGGTGAAGATGTCGGCGGTGCCGTCCTCGTTGGCCTCGAGGAAGGTGCCGAACCCGGCCGGGGGCTGTGCCAGCCGGTCCACTTCCTCCTTGAGGGCCACGATCTGGTCGCGGGCCTCTCGCAGGGTGGAGGCGAGCCGTTCGTTCTGGGCGGACACTCCGGCCAGGTTGGTCTGGAGCTCGACGATCCGCTCTTCGAGGATCCTCGAATTGCGCGGCGAGTCGGCGAGCTTGCGGCGCAGCACAGCGATTTCCTGCTCAAGGAACGAGACCTGAGCGGCCTCGTCGGAACCACGAGCGGGCCTGCCGGTGCTGCGGTTGTAGTCGTCATCGTGGGCTGCCACGGTCCTCACCTCCTCCGGGGAGCTGGACGCTTCCAGACCCTACCTGGGACCAGGGGTCCGTAAACCCCTAGATCAAGAAAGATGGAACGGGCGTGTCCGATCTTCGCCCCAGCGTGCTTCCCCTCTGCTAAGGGGATACCCACCGCTCACCACCCAAAGCGGGCCAGATGTATCGTCGAGCGAAGTGATATCCGATCGCGACCGGGCACCTGGGTCCGATCGTTGTACGAATGGCGGGATTGCCCCCGGAAAAGGGGCGACCCGGGACAGAAACGGCAGGGGACCATGTCGGTAACCGAGCAGACGGCCACGGCGGCCGAACAGCTGGAGGTGTGGATCGACCAGGATCTGTGCACCGGCGACGGCATCTGCGTGCAGTACGCACCCGAGGTCTTCGAGCTGGACATCGACGGCCTCGCCTACGTGAAGGGGCCGGACGACGAGCTGCGCCAGCAGCCCGGGCAGACCGCCCCGGTGCCGCTGACGATCCTTCAGGACGTGGTGGACTCGGCGAAGGAGTGCCCCGGCGACTGCATCCACGTGCGCCGGGTCACCGACCGGGTCGAGGTGTACGGGCCGGACGCGGACTGACGCGTCCTCCCCCTCAGGTCTGGCTGACCGGGGCGGCGGTCTGGGAGCGTTCCCAGCCGCCGCCCTTGCGCATCCAGGTGAGGTCGAGTGAGATGTCAGGGCGGAAGCGCGGCACCTCGTCGCTCGAATACCCCTGCGCGTGACCGGTGATGGCGCCGTCGGAGCGCAGCGCGAGCCGGCCGAGGGTGAGGTTCTCGCGCTCGGAGAGGAGCGTGGCCAGCACCACCGGGCGCTCGCCCGGGCCGAAGCCGAGCAGGTAGACGGCGTCCGGCGGGGTGCCGTTCTCGGCCGCGCAGTGCGCGGCGACGACCGTGCCGGGCCGCCCGTCGCCCAGGTCGGCCGGCATGCTGATGGCCGTCGCGACCGGGAACGGGCCGCAGTCGAGCGGAAGTTGGGCCTTGGCCGGGTCGGGGGCGGCGCTCGCCCCGAGGGCCTTGGGAGTGCCGTGCAGGGGCACCGGGGTGCCGGTGGCGGGGCCGGCGGCGAGGGCCGAGGCCACCACCGCGCCGCAGCCGGCCAGGGCCAGGGCCCAGTGCCAGGGGGCGGTGCGCGCGTGCCCGGGCCCGGTGCGGCCCCGCGGTGTCTGCTGTCCAGCCGTCGTCCCGACCGCGGTCTCCACCAGGCGTCCCCTCCAGTGCTCCCAGGAGCTGGTCTGCGTGCGCGAGCATCGTCCCACACGCCAGCGGCCGAAATGCCGAGGGGTGGCACGAGCAGGCTCGTACCACCCCCGGGAAGCGATCCTGGTCAGCCCAGGTCGGGCTGCTCGGTCTCGACGGCGCGGGCGGCGGCACGGGCCGCGGCGCGCTCCCGCAGAGTCGACTCCGAGCCCCCGTTGTCGTAGTCCTCGCCGTACGCGCCCTTGGCCGGGCGGCGGCGGCGCAACGGCGGCTCGACGCCGTCGGCGAGGCGGCGGGCGGTGAGCAGGAAGCCGGTGTGGCCGATCATCCGGTGGTCCGGGCGGACGGCCAGGCCCTCCAGGTGCCAGGTGCGGACCATGGTCTCCCAGGCCTGCGGCTCGGTGAAGGTGCCGTGGTCGCGCAGTGCCTCGACGGTCTTGGACATCTGCGTGGTGGTGGCCACGTAGCAGCAGATCAGGCCGCCGGGGACGAGCGCCTTGGAGGCGACGTCCAGGCACTCCCAGGGGGCGAGCATGTCGAGGATGACGCGGTCGACGTCGGCCTCGACCAGGTTGTCCTGGAGGTCGCCGACGGTGAGCTTCCACGCCGGGTGCGGCCCGCCGAAGTAGCGCTCGACGTTGCCCTTGGCGATGTCGGCGAAGTCCTGCCGGCGCTCGTACGAGGCCAGCATGCCGGTGTCGCCGACGGCGCGCAGCAGGTAGGTGGAGAGCGCGCCCGAGCCGACACCGGCCTCGACGACGCGGGCGCCGGCGAAGATGTCGGCCATGGCCAGGATCTGCCCCGCGTCCTTGGGGTAGATCACGGCGGCGCCGCGCGGCATGGACAGGACGTAGTCGGGGAGCAGGGGGCGCAGCGCGAGGTACGGGACGTTCCCCGTGGTGCGCACGACCGTGCCCTCGGGGGCGCCGATCAGCTCGTCGTGCGGGAACGCACCCTTGTGGGTGTGGAACTGGTTCCCGGCCTGGAGCGTGAACGTGTAGTGGCGGCCCTTGGGGTCGGTCAGCTGGACCTGGTCCCCGACCTGGAAGGGCCCGCGTCGGCGGGTGGCACCGGTCGGTTCGGACATGCGGTCAATCCTAAGGGAAGCGGACGGTCCGCCCGACCAGAGTGATCACCGGCCGGCGACGGCGGCGGTGAGGCGCTGCTCGATGTCGGTGAGCGCGGCGACGCCGAACACCCGGCCGTCCGCCTCGACCACCAGGTACTCCCCGGCCGGGGTCGCCTGGACGGCGCGCAGCAGGTCCTCGCCGCCGAGGTCGGCGTCCAGCCGCAGGCCGGGTTCGAGGTCGCGGGCGAGCGGGCCGACGGCGACCCACGGGCGGCGGTGCTCGGGCACCGCGCGGACGGCGGACTCGCGGACGATGCCGATCGGGTCGCCCCGGCCGTCCACCACCACGACCGCGCCGGCCTGGGCCTCGCGGGCCCGGCGCAGCGCCTCGCCGAGCGGGGTGTCGGCGGTGACCTCGACGGTCCGGCGGGCGAGCTCGCGCAGCCGCAGGCCGGGCAGCACCTCCTTGAGCCGGGCGTTGCGCAGGCTCCCGGTGGCGCCGTTCCAGATGATCGCGGCGAGGACGGCGGCCAGCACCGCGTCCACCAGGGTGTCGGTCGTGGTGCGCTCGATCCCGCGGGCGGCGCTGAACAGCGGCAGGCCGATCAGCACCACGACGGCCAGCGCCCGGCCGACCCAGGCGGCGGCGACCGTACCGGTCATCGCCTTGCCGCTGATCGCCCAGACGACCGCGCGCAGCATCCGGCCGCCGTCCAGCGGCAGGCCGGGCAGCAGGTTGAACGCGGCGACCACCAGGTTGGAGACCATCAGCCCGGTGAGCAGCACCCCGGGCACCGTGGAGAGCTCCACGGCCTGCATCGCGAGGTAGAACACGCCGCCGAGCACCAGCGAGAGCAGCGGGCCGACGAAGGCCAGCCAGAACTCGCGCCACGGGCTCTCGGCCTCGTTCTCGATCTCGGAGACGCCGCCGAAGAACTGCAGCTGGATCCGCCGTACACCGAGCCTGTAGCGCAGCGCGACCAGGGTGTGAGCGAGCTCGTGCACCAGGACGGAGGCGTAGAAGGCGACCGCGAAGAAGAACGCGAGCAGGTAGCGGGCGGCGCCGAGGTCCGGCAGGACGTCGCCGAGCTGGCCGCCGAACACCCAGGTGATCAGCGCGGCGATGACGAACCAGGAGGGGGTCACGTAGATGGGCACGCCGAAGGGGCGGCCCACCAGGAGGCCGCTGCCGCGCTCGGGCGGCCTGGGCGGTCGCCCTGCCGGGCGGCCGCCGTCGTCCTGCGGTGGCTGGTCGGAGGTCTGCTGCCCCCTGCTGTCGCTCACCGTGATCCCTTCGGTCGTCTGCCCCGTCGTGCCCCGGTGCGCCCACGCTACGTGATCGCGGCCCTCCGGTGGCGTGCGGCCCTCTGTCAGGCTTCATACCCACTGTGCCGCGCGGTGTGGCAGC
Source organism: Kitasatospora sp. NPDC056731 (assembly GCF_040687675.1). NCBI lineage: Bacteria > Bacillati > Actinomycetota > Actinomycetes > Kitasatosporales > Streptomycetaceae > Kitasatospora > Kitasatospora sp. NPDC056731. The sequence continues at coordinate 43,139 of NZ_JBFBNR010000047.1, read as the reverse complement.
ACCGTGGCAGCAGGATGACAGCGAAGGGCAATAGGGTCGGAGGCATGCAGCAGACCGACACCACCAGCGCCGCCGGGGCCCCGGCGCGCCCGGCGGCGCCCCCGACCGGCCTGTCCCCGTCCCGGGCGGGGGACTTCCTGACCTGTCCCCTGCTGTACCGGCTGCGGGTGATCGACCGGCTGCCCGAGCCGCCGAGCGCGGCGGCGACCAGGGGCACGCTGGTGCACGCGGTGCTGGAGCGGCTCTTCGACAGCCCCGCGACCGAGCGGACGCCGGAGCGGGCACTGGGCCTGCTGCGCCCGCAGTGGGAGCGACTACTGGGCGAGCGCCCGGAGCTGGGCTCGCTGTTCCCGGACGATCCGGACGGCGCGGCGCTCGCCCGCTGGCTGGCGGACGCCGAGAAGCTGGTCGGCCAGTGGTTCCGGCTGGAGGACCCGACCCGGCTGCACCCGGTGGAGCGCGAGCTGTACGTGGAGACCGCCCTGGAGTCGGGGCTGCTGCTGCGCGGCTACATCGACCGGGTGGACGTCGCCCCGAGCGGCGAGGTCCGGCTGGTGGACTACAAGACCGGCCGGGCGCCCTCGCGGGACTTCGAGGGCAAGGCGATGTTCCAGATGAAGTTCTACGCGCTCGTGGTGTGGCGCTGGAAGGGCGTCGTCCCCAAGCGGCTCCAGCTGGTCTACCTCGGCGGGGGCGGGGACGTGGTCAGCTACGACCCGGACGAGGCCGACCTGCTCGCGGTGGAGCGCAAGCTGCGGGCGCTCTGGGAGCGGATCACCCACGCGGTGGCCACCGGGGAGTTCCCGGCGACCCGCAACCGCCTCTGCGACTGGTGCGACCACCAGGCCAGTTGCCCGGAGTTCGGCGGCACTCCCCCGCCGTACCCGCTGCCGCTGTCGCGTACGTCTGACGAAGACGATCCCACGGGGGATCAGATGAGCAAGGAGTCCTAGTGACGATCCGAGTGCTGCTGGTCGACGACCAGCCGCTGCTGCGCACCGGTTTCCGGATGATCCTGGAGGCCGAGTCCGACCTGGTGGTGGTCGGTGAGGCCGGCGACGGTCAGCAGGCGCTGGACCAGGTGCGGGCGCTGCAGCCCGACGTGGTGCTGATGGACATCCGGATGCCCAGGATGGACGGCGTCGAGGCGACCCGCAGGATCGCCGGCCCCGGGCGGGACGGCCCGGCCAAGGTGCTGGTGCTGACCACCTTCGACCTGGACGAGTACGTGGTGGAGGCGCTGCGCGCGGGCGCCAGCGGCTTCCTGCTGAAGGACGTCCCGGCGGAGGAACTGGTGCAGGCGATCCGGGTGGTGGCGGACGGCGCGGCGATGCTGGCGCCGAGCATCACCCGCCGGCTGCTGGACATGTACGCCACCAAGCTGCCCTCGGGCGAGGAGGCGCCGCCGCAGGCGCTGAGCGCGTTGACCGAGCGTGAGCTGGAGGTGCTGAAGCTGGTGGCGCGCGGGCTCTCGAACGCGGAGATCGCGGCCGAACTGTTCGTCAGCGAGACCACCGTGAAGACGCACGTCGGCCATGTGCTGACCAAGCTCCAGCTGCGCGACCGGGTGCAGGCGGCGGTGTACGCGTACGAGAGCGGGCTGGTGCGCCCGGGCGCCCTCTAAGCCTTGTAGGCCTTGTAGCCGACGGCCCGCCCGCCTTCCCCGTGCACCCAGGGGGAAGGCGGGCGGGCCGCCGTGTTGAGGGGTGTCGTCCGGTCGCCTACTTGCCGGCGCTGCGGCTGATCTCCCAGAAGCGGAACACGCCGGTGGTGTCGATGGTCGACTCGACGCCGGTGATGTACGAACGCGACGCGAAGAAGCCCTTGTTCTGGTACAGCGGGATGAGCGGCGCGTTCTCGGCGACGATCTGCTGGATCTGGGCGTAGCCGGCCACCGCGGCGCTGCGGTCGGCCTGCTTGAGGCCGTCCGGCACCAGCTTCTGGCTGATCCGCGGGTCGTCCCAGCCGTGGTGGTAGGCGCCGCCGTCGATGAGCAGCGGGGCGATGTAGTTGTCCGGGTCCGGGTAGTCGGCGAACCAGCCGATGAGGTACGCCTGGTAGCGGCCCTCGGACCAGCCGGCCCGGTACTTGTCCCAGTCCGGCTCCGTCTGGACGGTCACCTGGAACAGGCCGCCGGCCTCCAGCTGCTTCTTCAGGGTCTCGGGCTCGGCGCTGCCGGCCCGCGAGCGCGACCAGGTGAGGGTGAGCTTGACCGGGAGCTGGACCTTGGCGTCGGTGAGGATCTTCTTGGCCTTGCCGCTGTCCTGGTCGCCGTAGCGGTCGAAGAAGGCCGTGGTGTGGCCGGTGACGCCGGCCGGGACCATCGCGTACAGCGGCTGGACGGTCCGGGCGAAGACGTCGCGGGCGAGCGACTTGCGGTCGAGCAGCTGGGCGGCGGCCTGGCGGACGGCGACGTTGCCGGCGACCGGGTCCTTGGTGTTGAAGACCAGCGAGCGGGTGTCGTTGCTGTCGCCCTCGACGACCTGGAGGTCGGTCTTGCCGCCCTGCTGGTCGGAGTGCATCTGGGCGGCGGTGTTCGGGTCCAGGCTGTTGTCGGTGAGGTCGACGTCGCCCTTGTCCAGCGCGGCCTTCAGGTCGGCGGGCTTGTCGAAGTACCGGACGGTGAACTTGCTGTTCCGGAGCTTGGCCTCGCCGTTGTACTTGTCGTTGGGCACCAGGACGACCTTGCCCAGCTGCTTGGCGGTGTCGCCGTTGCCGCCCATGACCTCGACCGTCTCGAAGCGGTACGGGCCGGAGCCGATCAGCTTGTCGTTGGGGACGACCTTGTCGGCCGGGTAGGCCTGGTGGTCGAGGATGGCACCGGCCGGGCCGGCCAGCTTGGCCGGCAGGGTGGCGTCGGGCGTGGAGAGGTGGAAGACCACCTCGGTGTCGCCCTTGGCCTCGACGCTCCTGATCGAGGAGAGCAGGGGGGCCGCGCCGTTCTGGTCGTTGATCTTCTTGGTGCGCTCGATCGAGAACACCACGTCGGCGGCGGTCAGCGGGTGGCCGTTGGAGAACTTCAGGCCGGTCCGCATGGTGCAGTGGTACTGGGTGGCGTCGCCCGCGGTGAACTCGCAGGACTGCGCGGCGTCCGGGGAGGGGGCGCTGGAGGCGGCCGGGAAGGTGAGCAGCGACTGGAAGGTGTTGCGCAGCAGCAGCCAGGAGCCGGAGTCGTAGGCGGCGGCCGGGTCCAGCACGCCGGTGAGCTGGGTGGTGCCCATGACGATCGCCTTGCCGCCGTCCCCCTTGACGGCGTCGGTGACCGATCCGCAGCCGGCCGCCGTCACGGCGACAAGACCGGCGCAGCCGAGTACTGCCAGGCGTTCAGCTGAAGTCTTCACGGGGCGCGTCCTTCTGGGTGCGGTCCGACCGGGGCCGGCGGCCCGCGTCGAGGGCGCTCCGGGTGCGGAAGGCGTGCGCGGGCCTGGCGCCCGTACGACCGCGGGCGGGACGGGGTTGCCCGTCGTCGGCGGTGGCAGGGCGCGAGGGAGGGGAACGAACTGGAGTAGCGTGCCATATCGAACACGCACGACCGATACCCGTGCAGATGACGTTTGGGACACGGTGGTTGAGGGCATCGCGAAACACCCGACGAGTTGTCAGGCAATGCCCTTTTTCTCCCCGGGCGGGCGTCGGTGGCGGCCGGATCCGGCCGCTTACCGGCGAGTAGGCCACCCTCGCAATGAGATGACAATCACACCCGCGAAGTGACCAGCGAGCGCAGCAGTTCAAGATCGACCTGCTCCAGCGAGGAGCGCACCAGCCGCCCCGGGGCCGGCTCGATCGGCGCCACCGAGGGCACGGCGATGACCGGGCAGCCCGCCGCCTCGGCCGCCCGCACCCCGGTCGGCGCGTCCTCGACCACCACGCAGCGGGCCGGGTCCGCGCCCAGCCGCCGGGCCGCCTCCAGGTACGGGTCCGGGTGCGGCTTGGTGCGCGGCACCTCATCCCCGGCGACCGTGAAGGCGAAGTGGTGGGAGCCCAGCGAGCGCAGCACGATGTCCACCACGTGCCGGTGCGAGGCGGTCACCAGGACGGCCGGAATCCCGTGTGCGGCCAGGGTGTTGAGGAGGCGTTCGGCGCCCGGCATGAGCGGCACGCCGCCCGCCAGCAGGTCGACGAAGCGCTGGTTGATCAGCACCGTCAGGTCCGCCGGGGCGAGGTCCACCCCGGTGGTGCCGACCAGGTAGTCGATCACCCGCGTCATCGGACCGCCGACCACCTGGGCCCGGTCCTCGTCGGTCAGCGCGTGGCCCAGCTCGGCGAACAGGGTGACCTCGGCCTGCCACCAGAAGTCCTCGGTGTCCACCAGCGTCCCGTCCATGTCCAGCAGCACCGCCTGCAGGCCGCGGCCGTCCCCGTGGTCGAGGATCCGGGCGGCGGTGGAGGTGGTCATGGCGGGAGTCCTTCCGTCGGTACCCCCGGGCGCGTTCGAGCGCCCCCCGGGGATGGCACGGGCCGGCCCGCTGGTGAGCGGACCGGCCCGTTCAGGATCATCCAGGATACGCCCGGTTCGCCCGAAAAGAGCGAACGGAACGAGGCGCCCGGGTTACCGGGCGTTGAAGTACTTCGCCTCCGGGTGGTGGATGACGATCGCGTCGGTGGACTGCTCCGGGTGCAGCTGGAACTCCTCGGAGAGCACCACGCCGATCCGCTCGGGCTTCAGCAGCTCGGCGATCTTGGCGCGGTCCTCCAGCTCCGGGCAGGCCCCGTAGCCGAGCGAGAAGCGGGCGCCCCGGTACTTGAGCGCGAACATGTCCTTGACGTCCTGCGGGTCCTCGCCGGAGAAGCCCAGCTCGTAGCGGACCCGGGCGTGCCAGAACTCGGCCAGCGCCTCGGCCAGTTGCACCGACAGGCCGTGCAGCTCCAGGTAGTCGCGGTAGGAGTTGTCGGCGAACAGCTCGTTCGCCGCCTCCGAGATCCGGTTGCCCATGGTGACCACCTGGAGGCCGACCACGTCCCGCACGCCGGTCTCCTCCGGGCGGAAGAAGTCGGCCAGGCAGAGCCGGCGCCCGCGCCGCTGGCGGGGGAAGGTGAAGCGGGTGCGCTCGGTGCCGTCCTCGTGGAAGACGATCAGGTCGTCGCCCTTGGAGTTGGCCGGGTAGTAGCCGTAGACCACGGCCGCCTCCAGCCAACCCTCGGTCTGCAGCCGGTCCAGCCACATCCGCAGCCGCGGCCGGCCCTCGGTCTCCACCAGTTCCTCGTACGAGGGCCCCTCGCCGCTGCGGGCCGCCTTCAGGCCCCACTGGCCCTTGAACAGCGCGTCCTCGTCCAGCCAGGAGGCGTAGTCGGCGAACGGGACGCCCTTGACGATCCGGTCGCCCCAGAACGGCGGGGTCGGCACGGTGTTGTCGACGGTGACGTCCGAGCGGATCTGGCCGAGGTTGACCTCCGGCTCCTCCACCACCTCGACCCGGGCGTGCCGGCGCTGCTTGAGCTCCGGCAGGCTCGCGCCGGGCACGCCGCGCTTGACCGCGATCAGCGCGTCCATCAGCCGCAGGCCCTCGAAGGCGTCCCGGGCGTAGCGGACCTCGCCCTCGTAGATCTCGTGCAGGTCCTGCTCGACGTAGGCCCGGGTGAGTGCGGCGCCGCCCAGGATCACCGGGTAACTCGCGGCCAGCTTGCGCTGGTTGAGCTCCTCCAGGTTCTCCTTCATGATCACGGTGGACTTCACCAGCAGGCCGGACATCCCGATCACGTCCGCCTTGTGCTCCTGCGCGGCGTCCAGGATCGCCGAGACCGGCTGCTTGATGCCCAGGTTGACCACGTTGTAGCCGTTGTTGGACAGGATGATGTCCACCAGGTTCTTGCCGATGTCGTGGACGTCGCCCTTGACGGTGGCCAGCACGATGGTGCCCTTGCCCTCGCTGTCGGACTTCTCCATGAACGGCTCCAGGTGGGCCACCGCGGTCTTCATCACCTCGGCGGACTGGAGCACGAAGGGCAGCTGCATCTGGCCGGAGCCGAACAGCTCGCCGACCACCTTCATGCCGGACAGCAGGGTGTCGTTGATGATCTCCAGCGCGGGCCGCCCGGCCAGCGCCTCGTCCAGGTCGGCCTCCAGGCCCTTGCGCTCGCCGTCGATGATCCGGCGCTGCAGGCGCTCGTCCAGCGGCAGCGCGGCCAGCTCCTCCGCCTTGGACGCCTTGACCGAGGCCGAGGAGACGCCGTCGAACAGCTCCAGCAGGTGCTGCAGCGGGTCGTAGCCGTCCCGGCGGCGGTCGTAGACCAGGTCGAGGGCGGCCTCGCGCTGGTCCTCGGGGATCCGGGAGATCGGCAGGATCTTGGAGGCGTGCACGATCGCCGAGTCCAGGCCGGCCTCCACGCACTCGTGCAGGAAGACCGAGTTCAGCACCACCCGGGCGGCCGGGTTGAGGCCGAAGGAGATGTTGGACAGGCCCAGCGTGGTCTGCACGGCCGGGCGGCGGCGCTTGAGCTCGCGGATCGCCTCGATGGTCTCGATGCCGTCCCGGCGGGACTCCTCCTGGCCGGTGGCCAGGGTGAAGGTGAGGCAGTCCACCAGGATCGAGCCCTCGTCGACGCCGTAGTCGGCGGTCAGCTCGGTGATCAGCCGCTCGGCGATCTCGACCTTCTTGTCGGCGGTGCGGGCCTGGCCCTCCTCGTCGATGGTCAGCGCGATCAGGCCGGCGCCGTGCTCGCGGGCCAGCGAGGCGATCCGGCCGAAGCGCGAGTCCGGGGCGTTGCCGTCCTCGTAGTTGACCGAGTTGAGCACCGCGCGGCCGCCGAGCGCCTCCAGACCGGCCCGCAGCACCTGCGGCTCGGTGGAGTCCAGCACGATCGGCAGGGTGGAGGCGGTGGCCAGCCGGCCGGCGATCTCCTTCATGTCGGCGACGCCGTCGCGGCCGACGTAGTCCACGCACAGGTCCAGCAGGTGGGAGCCGTCCCGGATCTGGTCGCGGGCGATCTCCACGCAGGCCTGCCAGTCGCCGGCCAGCATCGACTCGCGGAACTTCTTCGAGCCGTTGGCGTTGGTGCGCTCGCCGATCGCCAGGTACGAGGTGTCCTGGCGGAACGGCACCGCCTGGTACAGCGAGGACGCCGAGGACTCCGGCTGCGGGGTGCGCGGGGTGACCGGCCGGCCCTGCACCCGCTCGACCACCTGGCGCAGGTGCTCGGGCGTGGTGCCGCAGCAGCCGCCGACCAGCGAGAGGCCGTACTCGCGGGTGAACACGTCGTGCGCGTCGGCCAGTTCGGCCGGGGAGAGCGGGTAGTGGGCGCCGTCCTTGCCGAGCACCGGCAGGCCCGCGTTCGGCATGCAGGACAGGCCGATCCGCGCGTTCTTGGCCAGGTAGCGCAGGTGCTCGCTCATCTCGGCCGGGCCGGTGGCGCAGTTGAGGCCGATGTAGTCGACGCCGAGCGGCTCCAGGGCCGTCAGCGCGGCGCCGATCTCGGAGCCGAGCAGCATGGTGCCGGTGGTCTCCACGGTCACCTGCACCAGCACCGGCAGGTCCAGCCCGGCCTCGGCGAGGGCGCGCTTGGAGCCCAGGATGGCGGCCTTGGTCTGCAGCAGGTCCTGGCTGGTCTCGACCAGCAGCGCGTCGGCGCCGCCCGCGATCAGGCCCGCCGCGTTCTGCTGGAAGCCGTCGCGCAGCGTCTCGTACGGGGCGTGGCCGAGGGTGGGCAGCTTGGTGCCGGGGCCGATCGAGCCGAGCACCCAGCGGGTGCGGCCGTCGGCGGCGTGGGCATCGGCCACCTCGCGGGCGATCCGGGCGCCGGACTCGGACAGCTCGAAGATGCGCTCCGCGATCTCGTACTCGCCGAGTGCGGAGAAGTTGGCGCCGAAGGTGTTGGTCTCGACGCAGTCCACGCCGACCCCGAAGTAGGCCTCGTGGACGGAGCGCACGATGTCGGGCCGGGTGGCGTTGAGGACCTCGTTGCAGCCCTCCAGGTTCTGGAAGTCCTCCAGCGTCGGATCCTGTGCCTGGAGCATGGTGCCCATCGCACCGTCGGCGACCACCACCCGGGTGGCGAGCGCTTCACGCAACGCGTTCGCGCGGCTCTGCTGAGTGATGGACGGATTGGCTGCAGTGGCCATGGGGCTTCTCCCTGGTGCGACGGCTGTCGGCTTTGCGGGCCCGCTTACTCGGGCCCGCACGTGGCCAGGGTATCCGGCCCGCGCCCCGGCCTGCGGTCGCATTCCGTATCCTGAGCGTTCGACCGCAAGGGGGGAGCAACCGCGTGGGCCGATTCCCGACCGTCGCGCGACGCGTCACGGGGGCCCTGGCGGCCCCGTTCCGGGCGTTGCGCAAGCGCTGGCGGAGCTGGTCCTGGTGGCGCCGGGCGCTGCTGGCACTGGGCCTCGCGGCGGCCGTACCGGCGGCCGCGCTCGGCTCCGCCTTCGTCGCGATCCGCTTGCACTACACCGGCGACCCGTCCGCCGAGGCCCGCACCCGCGGCCGGGACGCGCTCTGGCTCGGCCACGCCTGGGTGGACGGCCGCAAGGGCGAGGCCGACGTCGCCGCGCTGGTGCGGCAGCTGGCCGGCACCGGCGTCCGCGACCTGTACGTGCACACCGGCCCGCTGGAACACGACGGCTCGCTGCCGCCCGCCGTCCACCCCCGGGGCCGCTGGTTCACCGACGCGGTGCACCGGGCGCTGCCGGACGTCCGGGTGCAGAGCTGGCTGGGCGACGAGGTCAAGCCGGAGAAGGACGCCCTGGACCTGGAGGACGCCCCCACCCGGGACCGGGTCACCGCCTCCGCCCGGCAGGTCCTGGACCTCGGCTTCGACGGCGTGCACTTCGACATGGAGCCGATCCGGCCCGGCAGCGCCGGCTGGCTGGCCCTGCTCGACCAGGTCCGCCCGGTCACGGCCGGGCGCGGCGCGGCGCTCTCGGTGGCGGTCCCGCAGCTCGACCCGGTGCCCGGCCTGCACACCGCCGGGATCCTGCTCACCGACCACGGCAAGTGGTGGGACCAGGCGTACTTCACCGAGACCGCCCGCCGGGTCGACCAGGTCGCCGTGATGGCGTACGACACCAGCATGCCGACCGAGCCGCTGTTCGGCGGCTACGTCGCCCTGCAGACCGAACTGGCGCTGGAGGCCACCCCGGCCGGGGTGGACCTGCTGATCGGCCTGCCGTTCTTCTGGGACGACCGGCACGGCCATCGGGGTGACGCCGAGACCGTGCCGGCCGCCGTCCGGGGCGTCCGGCTGGGCCTGGGCCGCCAGGACCCGGGGCGGCGGAACTTCGGCGTCGCGCTGTACGTGGACTTCGCCGCCACCCCGGAGCACTGGGCGGCGTACCGGCGCGGGTGGGTGGACGCCTGAGGGGTTCCGGCGGCCCTGGTGGCGGGGCGCGCGGAAAGGGCGCGTCGTCGCGCCGCGTCGCCGCTCGGACACCGTCCGCGCCCGCCCCGCCAGAGCTGACGGCCCGTCAGCTCTGGCGGTCCGGATATCCGCTGGATCGGGGCGGCACGCTCCCCCAGACTGTCCCGGTGCCCGGCCGCGGTGCGCATCAAAGCCCGTAGGCTGGGCAGGTAGGGACCATGGGGCGAGGCGTTCCATGGGTGACGAGAGGTTCGACAGTCGGCAGCCGACCCGTCGGCGCCCCGGCAGGCCAGCCGAGGCGGCGCAGGTTCGACCGCCGACCGGAGGGAGACGCTGGGTGATCGAGCTGGAAGATGTTCCCGAGTTGATCGACCCGGTGATGGTCTGCGCTTTCGAGGGCTGGAACGACGCGGGCGACGCCGCCTCCGCGGCTCTGGCACATCTGGACGACACCTGGGGCGGCAAGGTGATCGCCGCCCTGGACGCGGAGGACTACTACGACTTCCAGGTCAACCGGCCCACGGTCTGGCTGGACGGCGGCATCCGCCGGATCACCTGGCCGACCACCAGGCTCTCGGTGATCCGGGTGACCGAGCCGACCACCCGGGACGTCGTCCTGGTGCGCGGCATCGAGCCGAGCATGCGCTGGCGCTCGTTCTGCAACGAGCTGCTCGGCTTCGCGCACGAGCTCGGCATCGAGCTGGTGGTGATCCTGGGCGCGCTGCTCGGCGACACCCCGCACAGCCGCCCGGTGCCGGTCAGCGGGGTCACCTCCGACCCGGAGCTGGCCCGCCGGCTGGACCTGGAGGAGAGCCGCTACGAAGGCCCGACCGGCATCGTCGGGGTGCTCCAGGAGGCCTGCACGCACGCCGGGGTCCCGGCCGTGACGCTCTGGGCGGCCGTGCCGCACTACGTCGCGCAGCCGCCGAACCCCAAGGCGACGCTGGCCCTGGTCAACAAGCTGGAGGACCTGCTCGACCTGCGCATCCCGCCGGGCGAGCTCGGCGAGGACGCCCGGGCCTGGCAGCTGGGCGTGGACCAGCTGGCCGCCGAGGACAGCGAGGTGGCCGAGTACGTCCAGCAGTTGGAGGAGGCGCAGGACACCGCGGAGCTGCCGGAGGCCTCCGGCGACGCGATCGCCCGCGAGTTCGAGCGCTACCTGCGCCGCCGGGAGAACGTCGGGCCGACCGGCGAGAAGCCGGTGGCCGGGCACGCCACGGCGGAGCGGCCGGCCGAGCCGGAGTCCCCGGGCGCGGCCCGGGAGAGCCAGGACGGCGACGAGGAGTAGCCGCCGCCCCGGGCCCGCCCCGGACAACGCCGAAGGGGCGTCAGGACACCTGGTCCGGACGCCCCTTCGGCGTGTTGAGGGATGACTCTAGAGCGCGACGCCGAGCAGGGCGTCCACGGTGCGGCTGACCAGGCCGGGCGCACCCATGTCGGCGCCGCCCCCGGCCTCCTGCCGCTCGGCCCAGCGGTCGACGGCGGCCAGCGCGGCGGGCGCGTCCAGGTCGTCTGCGAGCGCCGTACGGACCTCGTCGAGCAGCTGCTCGGCGGCCGGGCCGTCCGGCCGGGAGACCGCGGCCCGCCAGCGGGCGAGGCGCTCGACGGCCTCGTCCAGGGTCGCCTTGGTCCACTCCCAGTCCTCGCGGTAGTGGTGCGCGAGCAGCGCCAGGCGGATCGCCGCCGGGTCGACGCCCTCGCGGCGCAGCGCCGAGACGAAGACCAGGTTGCCGCGGGACTTGGACATCTTGTGGCCGTCCAGGCCGACCATGCCGGCGTGCACGTACGCCTTGGCGTACGGGTGGGCGCCGGTGGCGACCTGGGCGTGCGAGGCGCCCATCTCGTGGTGCGGGAAGGAGAGGTCGCTGCCGCCGCCCTGGATGTCGAAGGACATGCCGAGGTACTGCAGCGCGATGGCGACGCACTCGATGTGCCAGCCGGGGCGGCCGTGGCCGAGTTCGGTCTCCCAGGCGGGCTCGCCCGGGCGGGCGGCGAGCCAGAGCAGGGCGTCCAGCGGGTGGCGCTTGCCCGGGCGGTCCGGGTCTCCGCCGCGCTCGGCGAAGACCGGGCGCATGGCCTCCTGGTCGAGGCCGGAGACCTGGCCGAAGCGGGGGTCGGACTCGACCGAGAAGTAGATGTCGCCGTCCACCTGGTAGGCGGAGCCGCCGGCGAGCAGCTTCTGGACCAGCGGGACGATCCACGGGATCGACTCGACGGCGCCGATGTAGTGGGCCGGCGGGAGCAGCCGCAGGGCGGTCATGTCCTCGCGGAACAGGGCCGTCTCGCGCTCGGCGAGGGCCACCCAGTCCTGACCGGTCTCGACCGCCCGGGCCAGCAGCGGGTCGTCCACGTCGGTGACGTTCTGGACGTACAGGACGTCGTGGCCGGCGTCCTTCCACACGCGCTGCACCAGGTCGAAGGCGTTGTAGGTGGCGGCGTGGCCCATGTGGGTCGCGTCGTAGGGGGTGATGCCGCAGACGTAGATCCGGGCAGTGCCGTCCTGCGGCACGACCTCGCGGACCGTGCCCGCTGCGGTGTCGAAGATACGGAGGGGGAGCCCCTGACCAGGCAGGGCGGGAACCTCGGAGGCGGGCCAGGCATGCATGGAACCGACTTTAACCTTGCGAACATTTGAAAGCCTAACCAGTACACAAGATCGACTGGATTCGCTTCCTGTCGTTGCCGGACCGCTTCCCGACTGATAAGGAGCGGACCTTGACGGGACCGGCGTTGTTTCGGGCAGGAATGCGGCAGGCTTCGGGCGGGCGTTGGGCAGGCGTCGAGCAGGCGTTGGGGAGGCATTCGGCAGGCGTTGGGCAGGCTTTCGGACACGGTTGAGCGCCCGGTCGACCCTGCCGCCGACCGGGCGCCCGGCACCCCGGGGAACGCGGCCGGAGCCGCTACGACCGCTGCCAGAGGGCCGGCACGTTCGGCGGCTCCCAGCCCACCATGGCGGTGTGCGCCTGGAGGCAGAGGTAGGAGGCGCCGGAGTAGGTGACGCGGTCGCCCGCGTTGTAGGAGGCTCCCGGCTTCCAACTGCCGCTCGGCGGCGTGGGCGTTCCGGTCGGGGTTCCGGTCGGGGTGGCGGTGGGGGTCGGGCTCGGCGTGCCCGGGGTCTGCGGCACGTCCAGGACGAAGTCGTAACTGCCCTCACGGCCCGGGCCGTTCTGGCGGACGTTCATCAGCAGCCGGGCGTCGTAGATGGTGTCCGTGCTGTTGCGCGGCTCGCCGGGGAAGTAGAGCTGGGTGGTGAGCACCGGGCGGCCGGGCGCCTGGAGCTTGACGTGGAGGTGCCGGGTGCGGCCCGGGTAGAGGCCGGGGACGATCGTGTCCAGCTTGAAGGCGCCGTTCGCGTCGGTGAACTGGTGGCCGCGGAAGGTGAAGCCGGTGTTGTCGTAGGCGCCGTTGTCGTCGGCCTGCCAGAAGTCCAGCAGGACGCCGGAGATCGGTCGGCAGGCGCGGCCGAAGACGTAGCCGCTGACGGTCAGCCGGGTGCCGGGGCCGTCGTTGACCATGGAGCTGCGCAGTGGGGAGTTGGGCTTGAAGTAGGGGCCCTCGGTCTGCTCGATGGTGGGGTCGTCGCCGTCGTGGCACTCGGGGGTGAGACCGAGGGGCCGGCCGGTGCCGGCCTGCTCACGGGCCAGCGCGACGCCGCCGCCGACCAGCAGCGGGGCGGCGCCGAGCGCGGCAGCGGCCTTCAGGACGGTCTTGCGGCTGATCATGCCGTCGGGCGTGGGCATGCGCCCTCTCCTTCGGGTGGGGGGTGGATGTGGGGGGCGGCCCTTGCCATGGTGGGGGCATGACAAGGGCCGAACCGGCCGCCCGTCCGCGCGCGCCGGACCGGCCACCGGTGGCCACCAGCAAAGTTACGGGCCGTCCGGGGCCGCCGCGATGGACGCGATCCGGGGATCGTGGTGATTTCCGTCGACCCGGGCCCGAAACTCCCCCGGCGTCATCCCGGTCTCCCGCCGGAAGAAGCGGCAGAAGTAGGCCGGGTCGGCGAAGCCCGCCTCCTTCGCGACCTGACTGATCGTCAAATCCGTGCAAGCCAGCAGCCGTTTGGCCTCCAGGGTCTGCTGGCGCCGGATCAGTCCGCCCGGGGTGCGGCCGGTGGCCTGCTTGACCAGGGTCTGCAAGTGGCCCGGTGAGACGCCGAGTTCCTGCGCACTGGACGCCACCGAGTACCGCACCCCACCCGGACCGGCGATCAACCGGGTGAAGGCGGACGCCACTTCGGTCGGCCGGCCGGGCGGCGACGGCCGCTCCCCCGGCCGGGCGGCGCGCAGCGCCCGGACGATCAGGATGTGCAGACTGGCCCGCAGTACACCCTGGTAGCCGGGCTGCCGGGAGCGGTACTCGTGTTCCATGTCGGCGAGCAACGCGCCGACCGGCCCGGCCTGTTCACTGAGTCCGAGCGCGGGGCGGGTGGCCAGGGTGCGCAGCGCGGCGAGGTCCTGCGGGTTCCGGAGCAGGAAGTCCTCGTTGAACAGGACGACCTGGCCGGTGAGTTCGTCCGCGTCCGACCAGTAGTGCACCTGGCCGGGCGTGATCACGCACAACTGCGGTGGCGCCAGCGGCCGGTGGACCAGGTCCAGGACGTGGGCGCCGCGGCCGCCGGTGACGTGGACGATCTCGTAGAACGAGTGCCGGTGCGGGAAGCCCGCCCGGGACAGCGGGCCGATCGTGTCGAAGCTCCCGATGGCGAACGGGAGCAGGTGCGGCAGCGGGACCTGGAGCCGGTGCAGCGGCAGGTCCGGCGTGGTACGGGGGGTGGGGGTGGTCCGTAACGCGTCCATCGGAGCAGTGTGCTGCCGGTTCGCGGACAGGTCCAGACCATCAGCCGGCCCGAACCGGTCCGCAGGATACGTCCTAAACCGGGGGCCAGGGGATCGAGGGCCAGTCCTCGGAGGGCAGCGGGTGCCGGCCGGTGCGGCGCAGCCCGGCCACCCGGGCGCGGGTCGCCTCCAGTTCGGCGGCGGTCAGGTGCGGGGCGAGGCGCGCGGCCAGCTCGCCGTCCAGCCGCTCGGCGAGCCGGGTCAGCACCTCCAGCGCCTCGGCGGGCAGCGGCTCGCCGGCCCAGCCCCAGAGCAGGGTGCGCAGCTTGCCCTCGGTGTTGAAGGTGACGCCGTGGTCGATGCCGTAGACGCGGCCGTCGGCGGCCGGGATCAGGTGGCCGCCCTTGCGGTCGGCATTGTTGAGCACCGCGTCCAGCACGGCGAGCCGGCGCAGCCGCTGGTCGTCGTGGTGCACCAGCAGCGCGGTGCGTCCCCCGCCGACCTCGGCCCGCACGATCGGCAGCCAGCCGTGCTCCGGGCCGCGCGGGTCCTGGAGGGCCAGCAGCGGCTCGGCCTGCGGATCCGGCTCGACCCACAGCTGCACCATCCCGGGCCCGTGCGGCCCGTCGCGCAGCACGGTCGGCGGCACCAGCGCCCAGCCGGTCGCGGCGGACACCTCGTACGCGGCGACCTCGCGGCCGGCCAGCGTGCCGTCCGGGAAGTCCCACAGCGGGCGCTCCCCGGCGACCGGCTTGTAGACGGCCTGCGCGCTCAGCGAACCGTGCGTGGCGGTGCAGTACAGCGCGGCGTTGGACGCCTCGGTGAGGCGCCCGTGCACCGTCAACTCGCCCTCGCGCAGCAGCTCCAGCGCGGTGGGCACGTCGGCAGCGAGGGCGGCGGCGGCCGCCGGGTCCGCCTGCGGCGGGGTCTCGGTGTTCAGCGCCGGTAGCCGTTCGCGCGCGGGCACAGGTGGCCCTCCGGGTCGAGCGGCAGGTTGCAGAACGGGCAGGGCTTGCGGCCGGCCGAGACCAGGTCCAGCGCGCGCTTGGCGAACACCCGGGCCATCGCGCCGGACAGCCGCACCCGCAGCATGTCCGGACCGTTGTCGTCGTCCTCGAAGACCGCCGCGGCGCTGTCCTCGTCCTCGCCGTCCTCCTCCGCCTCGATCAGCGCCTGCGCCTCGACCACCAGGCAGCCGTCCACGCTGTCCCAGGCCAGGGCCATGGTGCCGACCCGGAACTCCTGCTCCAGCGGCAGGTCCAGCGGCGCGGTGTCGAGCAGGTCCTGCGGGGCGGCGGCCGGGATGGAGACGTCGCCGCCGCTGCGCCGCAGCGCCTCGTCCAGGACCTCCTCGATCCGCTCGGCGAGCGCCGCCACCTGGGTCTTCTCCAACAGGACGCTGGTGATCCGGCCCCGGGCACTGGCCTGGAGGTAGAACGCCCGGGCGCCGGGCTGGCCGACGGTGCCGGCCACGAACCGTTCGGGCTGGTCGTAGAAGAAGACCTGACGGGGCACGCTCTCGCTCCGGATCGTGTCGGTCGTGGGGATCACAGGGATCGTTCGGACGTCATGGCTCGGGCTGCCGTACGGCGGCCCGTGCGCGGGCTCGCCACGCGGCGGGGCTCGTTAGTCACCCTACGACCTCCGGGCCCCCGCAGGGGAGCCGAGCCGCAGTGGCACCGGCCAGCTCAGGCGGTGCCGCCGGTCCCTGCGGGGCGGGGTGCGACGGCTCTCCCGCCCACGTCATACGGCTCCGGGCCGGGTGGCTCCGGTCAGGTCGGGTAGGTCGGGCGGGTCAGGCGGAGCGACCGCCTCAGGCGGTGCCGCCGACCACCGCGTCGCCCGCTGGGGCAGCCGGGGCCGCGCCGGGCCTGGGCGCGAGCGAGGCGAGGTCGCCGGTGTCGCCCATCCTCAGGACGAAGGGCCGCTGCGGGGTGTAGCGGATCGCGGTGACCGAGCAGGGCTCGACGCTGATCCGCTGGAAGTGGTCCAGGTGCAGGCCGAGGGCGTCGGCCACCACCGCCTTGATCACGTCCCCGTGCGAGCAGGCCAGCCAGACCGCGTCCGCGCCGTGCTCGGCGGCGATCTTCTCGTTCCACTCCCGGACCGCACCGACCGTCCGGTGGCTCAGCTCGCGCAACGACTCCCCGCCGGGGAAGGCCGCGGCGGCCGCGTGGTCCTGCACGGTGCGCCAGAGCGGCTCCTTGGCCAGCTCGGCCAGCGGCCGGCCGGTCCACTCGCCGTAGTGGCACTCGCCCAGCCGCTCGTCCTCGGCGGGCGGGCCCAGCTCGGGCCGAGCCGTCAACAGCGGCTCCAGGGTCTGCCGACAGCGCTCCAGCGGGCTGCTGACGGCCTGCACCAGCGGGATCCCCGCGAGTCGGCCGGCCAGCGCGGCGGCCTGCCCGCGCCCGGTGTCGTCGAGGTCCACGCCGGGCGTCCAACCGGCCAGGATTCCGGCGGTGTTCGCGGTCGAGCGGCCGTGGCGGACGAGCAGCAGGGTGGGCATGGGGCTCAGCCTACGGCCTCCGGGCGCGGACGTGGAGTGTCGGTGCGGGGTGCCCGGCCGTGGGGTGCGCGGGTGGGGTGCGGGCCCTCCTGGGCCGCCGCCGGCACCGGCCCGCGACGCCGTCCTGGCCCGGCTCCGCCCCGGGCACCCCGCCCCGGGCCACAATGGCCCGATGATCGTCCACTGCGCCAGCTACCACGACGGCCACCGGATCGAGGCCCCCGACGACCTCGCCGGCGCGCTCGCCGCCGCCCGCGCCGCCGGGCCCGGCGGCTTCGTCTGGATAGGCCTGTTCGAGCCCACCGCCGAGGAACTCAACCACGTCGGAAGGGAGTTCGCCCTGCACCCGCTGGCCGTCGAGGACGCCGTCAGCGCCCACCAGCGCCCCAAGATCGAGCCGTACCAGGGCTCCCTGTTCGTCGCCCTCAAGACGCTCGGCTACCACCCCGGCGCCCACGCGGTGACCATCGGCGAGGTGATGGTCTTCCTCGGCGCGGACTTCGTGATGACCGTCCGGCACGGCGCCGACGCCCCGCTCTCCGGCCTGCGGGCCCGGCTGGAGAAGCAGCCCGAACTGCTGCGCTACGGGCCCAGCTCGGTGCTGCACTCGGTCTGCGACACCATCGTCGACGGCTACATGGACGTGGCCACCGGGCTCCAGACCGACCTGGACGAACTGGAGGCGGACGTCTTCGCCCCCGGCCGGGTCGGCCGCGACACCGCCGGCCGGATCTACGGCTACAAACGCCAGGTGATGACCGTCCGCCGCGCCACCGGCCCGCTGCTGGAACCGACGCTGCGCCTGGCCCGCGGCGGCGAGCCGTACATCCGCCCGGAGACCCTGCCCTACCTGCGGGACGTCGCCGACCACCTGGCCCGGGTGACCGACCAGGTCGAGGGCATGGACCGGCTGCTCTCCGACATCCTCAACGCCAACCTGGCGCAGGTCAGCGTGCAGCAGAACAACGACATGCGGAAGATCTCGGCCTGGGCGGCGCTGGCCGCCGTGCCGACGATGATCGCGGGCGTCTACGGGATGAACTTCGAGGACATGCCCGAACTGCGCCAGCCCTGGGGGTACCCGGCGGTGCTGTCGCTGATGGTCGCGGTCTGCATAGTGCTGCACCGGGTGTTCAAGCGGCACGACTGGCTGTAGTGCCGCTCGACGGCCCCGGGCGGCTACGCCAGCCCGGCGCGCTCCAGGGCCTCGACTCCGGTGCGCAGCGCCTGGATCCGCTCGTCCAGGGTGAAGCCGGACGGGGCCAGGGTGAGCGTGGTGACGCCCGCGTCGGCGTAGGCCTGCATCCGGTCGGCGATCCGGGCGGTGTCGCCGATCAGCGAGGTGGCGTCGATCAGGTCGTGCGGGACGGCGGCCGCGGCGGCCGCGTAGTCCTTGGCCAGGTACTTCTCCTGGATCTCGTCGGCGGCCTGCTCGTAGCCCATCCGCCGGGCGAGCTGGTTGTAGAAGTTCTTCTCCTTGCTGCCCATGCCGCCGATGTACAGCGCGGCGTAGGAGCGCTGGGAGTCGACGCCGGCCTTGATGTCCTCGCCGACCGCGATGGTGACGGTCGGGCAGAGGTCGAAGCCGTCCAGGCTCTGCCCCGCCTTGGCGCGGCCGGCCTTCAGCGGGTCGAGGGAGAGCGCGGCGTGCTCGGGCGAGAAGAAGATGCCGAGCCAGCCGTCGGCGATCTCGCCGGTCTGCTCCAGGTTCTTCGGGCCGATCGCGGCGATGTACAGCGGGATGTGCTCGCGCACCGGGTGCACGGTGAGCTTGATCGGCTTGCCGGGACCGCCGGGCAGCGGCAGCGTCCAGTGCGCGCCCTCGTGGACCAGCCGCTCGCGGGACATCGCCTTGCGGATGATCTCCACGTACTCGCGGGTGCGGGCGAGCGGCTTGTCGAACTTCACCCCGTACCAGCCCTCGGAGACCTGCGGGCCGGAGACGCCGAGGCCGAGCCGGAAGCGGCCGCCGGACAGGGTGTCCAGGGTCGCCGCGGTCATCGCGGTCATCGCCGGGGTGCGGGCGGGGATCTGGAAGATGGCCGAACCGACGTCGATCCGCTCGGTCTTCGCGGCGACGAAGCTCAGCACCGTCGCGGCGTCCGAGCCGTACGCCTCGGCCGCCCAGCACACCGAGTAGCCGAGCCGGTCCGCCTCCTGGGCCACGGCGATGTTGTCGGCGTCCATGCCGAGACCCCAGTAGCCGAGGTTGATTCCGAGTCGCATGTGCCGAACCTTCCAGTCGGTGAGGGTTGGTGGCGAGGGTAGCCGCGCACTCGCCGGTCATGCTACTGACCGGTAGCGGTGGTCTGGGTCACACCCGCCGCCGGGCGGGCCCGGTGATCGTTCTGCGGGTCGCCACCCCTGCCCGGACACCGGCCGCTACGCTCAGCCGACGTGGGGAGCGCTCTTCCCACCTGCGCGTTCTCAGGGCTACCGGGGCGCCCGGTGCCACCGGCCAGTGGAGGGCCCGCCCGATGGAAAAGCGTCACCTCGGCCGTACCGGTCTCCAGGTCTCCCGGCTCGGCCTCGGCACCATGACCTGGGGCCGCGACACCGACGAACACGAGGCCGCCGAGCAGCTCAAGGAGTTCGTCGACGCCGGCGGGACCCTGCTCGACACCGCCGACGTGTACGCCGACGGCGGCGCCGAATACCTGATCTCCCGGCTCACCGACAGCCTCGTCCCCCGCTCCGAACTCGTCATCGCCACCAAGGCCGGCAGCGTGCCGGAGTCCGCCCGCCGCTTCGACGGCTCCCGCGGCCACCTCCTCGCCGCCCTCGACGCCTCGCTGCGCCGGCTCGGCACCGACTACGTCGACCTCTGGCAGGTCCACTCCTTCGACCCCATGACACCCGTCGAGGAGACGCTCAGCGCCCTCGACGTCGCCGTCTCCTCCGGACGCGCCCGGTACGTCGGGGTCTGCGACTTCAGCGGCTGGCAGCTCGCCAAGGCCGCCACCTGGCAGCGCGCCCACCACGGGCGGACCCCGCTGGCCGGGGCCCAGCTGGAGTACTCGCTGCTCCAGCGCGGCATCGAGCGCGAGGCGCTGCCCGCCGCGGCGGACGCCGGGGTCGGGCTGCTCGCCTCCTCGCCGCTCGGGCGCGGGGTGCTCACCGGCAAGTACCGGCACGGCGTCCCGCAGGACTCGCGCGGCGCCTCGCCGTACCTGTCCGGGTTCGTCCAGCCGTACCTCGGGGAGCGCTCGCGGCGGATCGTCGACGCCGTCGCCACGGCCGCCGACGGGCTCGCCAGCAGCCCGCTCGCGGTCGCCCTCGCCTGGGTCCGGGACCGGCCCGGAGTGGCGAGCGCGCTGGTCGGGGCCCGTACGGTGGCACAGCTGCAGGCGGCGCTGTCAGTGGAGGCGCTTACGCTACCGGGTGAGATCCGTGGTGCGCTGGACGACATCTCGTCGCCGGTGCACCGCTACCCGGACCAGGGGTGGAGCGAGCTGTAGCCCCCCTCGTTCAGCTGAACACGCAGTGGAGTGACCCTTGGAGCGGACGATGAGTGACACGGAGAACGGCGCTCCGGAGGAGACCTCGGCAGTCTCGGTGAGCCCGACGGAGAAGGCGAGCCCCGCGGAGACGGCGAGCCCGGCTGAGAAGGCAGCGGCGATCGCCGAGCTGGCGCAGCGGATCCGCAGCGTCGGCCCGCAGGCCGCACCGCCGGAGGACGAGGGCCGCGCCGCGGCTCCCGAGCACGCCAAGGACGTCAAGGACGGCCAGGGCGCCAAGGCCCCGGCCTCCGCGCAGCCCGACCAGCAGCGCGCGCAGGCGCTCAAGGACACCGCCGAGGTACTGACCGCCGGGGGCGCCCCGGCCGATCTCGCGACCGCCGCGGTCGCCGAGTTCGGCGACGGCGCCGCCGAACAGCTGCGCTCCGACCCGTGGGCCGTGCTGTCCCTGCCCGGCGTCCGCCCCGAGCACGCGGACGGCTTCGCCCGCGGCCTGCTCGGCCCCGCCGCCGGCCCCGGTGACCCGCGCCGCGCCCAGGCGCTGGTGCCGTGGCTGCTGGAGCAGGCGGCGCTGCGCGGCCACTCCGCCGTCGAGGTCGCCGAGATCGCGGCCGGGCTCGACCGCCACGGGCTGCCGGACTCGGCCGCGGCGATCCAGGCCGCCGTCCTGGACGGGCGCGCGATGCCGTTCCAGGAGGAGCTGACCGGCCCCGAGGCGCACACCGCTGGCGGCGACGAGGACGAGGAGCCGCCGACCCGGACGCTGCTCGCCCTGGAGCGGCTCGCGCTGGCCGAGGAGAGCCTCGCGGACGGGCTGGTCCGGCTGATGTCGACCTTCGTGCCGGGCGAGGACCCGGAGCCGGGCGAGGAAGACGCGGTGGCGGAGGAGGCGGAGGATCCGGCGGAGGAGGACACGGCGGAGGACGCCGAGTCCACGGCCGACTCCTCGCCGGCCCCTGGCTCCGAGGCCGCCTCCGGCTCGGACACGGCCCCCGCGGAGGACACGGTGGAGGCCACAGCAGAGGCCACGGTGGAGGACGCTCCGCAGGCCCCCGCCGCGCCCGGCCCGACCGCGTGGGCGGCTGCCGGCGAGGCCGCGCCGTCCTCCTCCGCGACCGCCCTGATCCAGGCCGTCGCCGACAGCGCCCTGGTGCTGCACACCGGCGGCGAGGCCGCCCGCACCGAACCCGCCGCGCTGCTGGCCGCCGCCGGCGGCCTCGGGCTGCGGGTCTGGGCCGCCACCTGGACCGACCAGGGCCGGGAGTCCTTCGCCGCGCTCACCGACACCCCGGCCGCTGTGATCACCCTGGCCGACCTGCTCTCCGGCGCCGCCGGGCCGGGCCGCGCCGCTGACGGCACGCTCGCCCTGGACGTCCTGGTCGTCCTCGACGCCCCGCTGCTGGACGTCGAACTGGCCGCCACCGTCCTGGAGTCGCTCGCCGACGGCACCCGGCTGGTGCTCAGCGGCGACCCCGGCCAGCTCTGGTCGGCCGGCCCCGGCCGGTTCTTCGCCGACCTGCTGGCCGCCAGGGTCTGCCCGGCGGTCGCCTCCCGCACCCCGGACTTCGGCCCGATCGGCGAGCTGGTCTCCGGCGTCGGCATCGGCGAGCTCCAGCCCGTCGAGGCGCCGGACAAGGAGGTGGTCATCCTGACCGCGAAGGACGGCGGCGAAGCCGTCCACCGCGCCCTCCAGCTGCTCACCGACTCCATCCCCCGCGCCCTCGGCATCCCCGCCGAGCAGGTGGTGCTGCTCACCCCCGGCCACGGCGGCCCGGCGGGCACCCGGGCGCTGAACGCCGCCGCGAAGGCCCGGCTCAACCCGGGGCCCGGCCGGTTCGGCGGCTTCGACCCGGGCGACCGGGTGGTCGACTCCCCGGCCCCCGGCGTCACCCGCCCGGCCCGGGTGCTGGACGGCGACGCCACCGGCCTGCACCTGGCGTACGCGGACGGCTCGCGCCGGACTGTCCCGCCCGCCCAGGCCGGCCGGCTGCGGCACGGCTGGGCGCTGACCGTCCACCAGGCACTCGGCCGCCGCTGGCCGGGCGCGGTCGTGGTGCTCCCGGAGGACGCCGGCCCGGCGCTCACCCGGCAGTGGGTCTACACCGCCTTCGGCCGCGGCGAGCGGCACCTGTCCGTGGTGCACGCGGCGGGCCCGGCGCTCGCCCAGGCCGTCACCGAGCGCCCGGCGCAGCCGCGCACCACCCGGCTGCGGGCGATCCTCGCCGAGAACGCCGCCTCGGCGTACTAGGTCCTGCGCACCGGTTAACGGAACGCGCGGAGGGCGGGCCCCCTGCAGGTGGGGCCCGCCCTCCGGGTGTCTGCACGACGAACGGTTCAGTCGTCGGGGTCCTCGTCGTCGTAGACCTCGCTCACGTCGAACCGGCAGATCAGCATCTGCGGGTCGGCGTGCTCGAAGGGTTCCGGCAGCCACTCCCCCGGCTCGGTCGGCTCCGCCGCCGCGACCCAGAGCGTCGAGTCCGCCTCCTCCAGGCCGAACTCCTCGCTGCGGGCGGCGATCTCGTCCGGCTCGTACTCGCCGAACAGCACGCCGATCGCGGCGTTCACCCCGCTGGTGCCGCCCCCGCCGGGGGTCAGCGACTCGTCGAGCCGCTCGGCCTGGGCGCGCAGCCGCTTGGGGTCGGCGACGTGGTAGTCGCGGCGGATCAGCACGCTGATCGCCTCCGGCTGTTCGGGGCCGTGGTAGCCGCCCGGACCCTCGTCCCCGGGGATCTCGAAGGGGGTGACCTCGTCGTAGACCTCGTAGAGGATCTGGTCGTAGGCGATGGCCGCCGTCGCGAGCTGCTCGTAGGCGGCGGACACAGCGGGATCATCCGCTGCGCTGGGGCTTGACACCGCTTCCAGATGACGGTCGATGGCGGCCTTGACCGCCTCGGCGGCGGCGCGTACCTCGGCAATGGTTGGCTGCGCGGCATCAGACATGGTGCAGACGCTATCTCCCCGCGGTGTCGGTACGCACAGCGGTTGTCACCTACACCCGCGATTTCACCGCAACTTCCCCCCTGATGTCCGATCCGCGTGGTTCTGTCCCCGCGCATGCCCGGCGCGAAGGGCGTGCAGCCGGGCCGCGCGGGGCCGATCGGGTGCCGCTTCGCGCGCCGGGATCGGGGTATCCCGTCCGGAGGAACAACGGAACTGATGCACTGTCAGGCGGGCTGGCGCGCCCCGGCCGGTCCGGGGCGTCCTGCCGGGTCGGACGGACGTCCGGGAGGACGTCCGGAAATACCCGGGCCGACTGTCCGAGGCAGGTCGTAGGCTTGCGTGCAGGTGATTCTCAGGAGGAGCGTTTTGACCCCACCGAAGCCGGTCCGGCAACCGGAGTACGAGTACCAGTCGCTGCGCATGCCGCGCGGCACCACGCGCAACGCGGCACGCCAACTGCTCACCGAGCACGCCGAGTACGGGCACTGGGAGCTCGACCGGCTGCGGCTGTTCCCCGACGGGAGCCGGACGGTCCGGCTGAAGCGGCGGATCATCCGGCAGGTCCGGAGCTGGTGACGGGCGAGGACGTCTGAGCCCACCCGCCGCGGCGGAGGTGGACGGGCGGGGCGCCCGGGCGGGGAAGGCCCGGGCGGGAGGCGGCCGGGTCGGGGAGCTCCGGGCCCGGGAACGCGCCCGTCGCGGTGGGGATTTCACGCCGGGCTTTCGGACCGGGGCTTCACGTCACGTCAGGCCTTCGCACGGGCTTTCACGCCGGGCCTCCGCTTGCCCGCGGCCGCCCGTATCTCCAGGCGGCCGCGGGCGCGTCACGCTCCGGCGTCGTGCTCCGGCAGCGCCGCGGGGGTGCGGCGCCGCGGGGTGTGGCCTACCGGCGGCTCAGCGGGCGCGGGCGCGGCGGTAGAGCACGCCGCCACCGAGCAGCAGGGCGAGGCCGGCGGCGCCGAGCAGTTCGACGTCACCGGCGCCGGTGGAGGCCAGCTGGCTGCCGACGGCGCCGCTCGGCGAGGAGGCGACGGCCGGGGCGGCGGCGCGGGCCGCGACCGGGGCGACCTGGCCGCTCGCGACCGGCGCGACGGCGGGGGCCGAGTGTGCGCCGGCCTCGGGGGTGGCGGACGGGCCGCCGTTGCGCGGGTTGCCCGGGACCTCGCCGCCGGCCTGCGGCGGGATGGACGGGCTGTGCTTCTCGGGGCAGTCGTCGGCCGGCTTCGGCGCCGGGGCGGGCTGCGCGACGTTGGCGCAGTCGTTGCCGAAGGCGGGGTTCCCGACGCCGACCACGTCGACGGAGTTGCCGCAGGCGTTGACCGGGACGTGCACGGGGGCCTGGATGCTGTTGCCGGAGATCACGCCGGGCGAGTTGGCGGCGACGCCGGAGGCGGACGCGCCCGAGGCGGAGGAGCCCCGGCCGGTGCCGCCGTTGGCCCCGGAGCCTGCGTGGGAACCGGAGCCGGTGTGGGAGCCGGAGCCCACGTGGGAGCCGCCCGGCTTCGCGGCCTCGGGGTGGCCGCTGGCGTTGGCGCAACGGTTGCCGTAGGACGGGTTCAGCACGCCGATCACGTCGACGGTGTTGCCGCAGGCGTTGATCGGCACCTCGACCGGCACCTGCACCGAGTTCCCGGAGGCGACGCCCGCCGAGCCGGCGGCACCTCCCTGGGCCTCGGCACCCGCGTAGGCGTAGCCGGCGGTCGAGGCCAGGACACTGCCGGTGGCCACGACCGTGAGGATCCCCTTCTTGGCTACATTCCTCATTTTTTCCCCTGACGTATCGAGAACGACGTGACGACCTTGACGTAAATACCTTCCGAAAGTCGGAATTTCCGTATATCCGGATATCCGGCAAGGTCTTCGACTGCACAGGAGTTAACGAGAAGACGGCGGGCAGGTTGAGCCGAACGAACCAGCTTCACCCGATCGAGCGATTGCCCCCTTGTTCACCTCTCCGCACCCCGCACTCGCACCCCGCATGCAAGCGACCCCCGGGCGGCGCGTCCGCCACCCGGGGGTCGAATGAGTCGGCTCAACGAGCCTTAGCAGCTCGGAGCGTGACTCAGAAGTTGGCGCAGTGGTTGCCGAACGCCGGGTTCAGCACACCGATCACGCTGACGGTGTTGCCGCACAGGTTGACCGGGACGTGCACCGGGATCTGCACCTGGTTGCCGGCGACGACACCCGGGGAGCCGGCGGCCACACCCTCGGCGGCGGCACCGCCGTGAGCGGACGCGACACCGGCGGCGGCGATCACCAGGCCACCGGTGGCGGCGGCAACAGCGGCGATCTTCTTGACCTTCATCATTCCTCCTGTATGGACAACGCAACCCGTTCGGCGGGTTGCACAGGGATGAACGAGGGTGTGGCAAACGGGGTACGGAACAGATTTGCCATTCACTCGCAACGGTGATGTCTCGCACGCACGCTCGATCCACATTTCCTTGCAGGATCGTTTCTGTTGATCTCCTTCGCCCTGTCCCAAATCATTAGCTCGGACAATGCGGACGGCCCGCCCCCGGCACTCCGGGAACGGGCCGTCCGCCCGAGGTGCTCAGCCCAAGGAGCTCAGCCCAAGCCGCTCGACAGGCAACGCTCGACAGGCAACGCTCAGCAGGCGTCGAGGAACCGGTCCAGCACCCGGACGCCGAACTTCAGCCCGTCCACCGGCACCCGCTCGTCCACGCCGTGGAACATCCCGGCGAAGTCCAGCTCCGGCGGCAGCTGCAGCGGCGCGAAGCCGAAGCAGCGGATCCCGAGGTCCTGGAACGACTTGGCGTCCGTCCCGCCCGACAGGCAGTACGGCACCGCGCGGGCGATCGGGTCCTCCGCCCGCAGCGCCGTCTGCATCGCCTCCACCAGCGCGCCGTCGAAGGTGGTCTCGATCGCCTTGTCCGAGTGCAGGCTCTCCCGCTTCACGCGCGGGCCCAGCACGCTGTCCAGCTCCGCCAGGAACTCCTCCTCGTAGCCGGGCAGGAAGCGCCCGTCCACGTGTGCGGTGGCCTGGCCGGGGATCACGTTCACCTTGTAGCCGGCGCCGAGCATGGTCGGCTGGGCGGTGTTGCGCAGCGTGGTGCCGATCATCTTGGCGATGCCGCCGAGCACCCGCAGGGTCTCGTCCATGTTCTCCGGGTCGAGCTCGACCCCGAGCGCGTCCGACAGCTCGTTCAGGAACGCCCGTACGGTCTTGGTGATCCGCAGCGGGAACTTGTGCCGGCCGAGCCGGGCGACCGCCTCGCACAGCTCGGTGATCGCGTTGTCGTCGTTCTCCATCGAGCCGTGCCCGGCGCGGCCGTCGACCGTCAGGCGCATCCAGTGCATGCCCTTCTCGGCCGTCTCCACCAGGTACAGCCGTACCTGGTCGTTGACCGTGAAGGAGAAGCCGCCGACCTCGCCGATGCCCTCGGTCACGCCCTCGAACAGCTCCGGGTGCTTGTCCACCAGGAACCGCGCCCCGTACGTGCCGCCGGCCTCCTCGTCCGCGACGAACGCCAGCACCAGGTCCCGCGGGGGCTTGCGGCCGGTGCGCAGCCGGTCGCGGACCACCGCGAGGGTCATCGCGTCCATGTCCTTCATGTCGACCGCGCCGCGCCCCCACACGCAGCCGTCCGCGATCTCGCCCCCGAACGGGTCGTACGTCCAGTCCGCGGCGTTGGCCGGCACCACGTCGGTGTGGCCGTGGATCAGCAGGCCCGGGCGGGAACGGTCCTCGCCCTCGATCCGCACCACCGTCGAGGCCCGCCCCTTGGCCGACTCGAAGATCTGCGGCTCCACCCCGAACTCGGCGAGCTGCTCGGCGACGTACTCCGCCGCCTTGCGCTCCCCCGGGCCGGAGCCGTCCCCGTAGTTGCTGGTGTCGATCCGGATCAGATCGCGACAGATCCCGGCGACCTCCGACTCAGCCGTCGCCCTCGGCCCCGCCGACTCGCTCCGCTCGCTCACGGTCACTCCTCGTCTTTGGCCCGCACCGACGCACCAGCGCGCCACCCCCAGGACCTGCACCCGGGCGTACGAGCACGTACGCCCATCCTCCCCCAGCCCCCGACCCGGATCCACCCCCTGCGCACCCCCGAAACCCCCTGGTCACGCCCCCGCCACACACTCCCCCTTGCCCCCGCCACCACCCCCGCACCCCCGCCCCGAACCGTTTTGGGACCCCAAGCCGATCTTTGCTACAGTTACATCTGTCAGCGCGGCCGACGAGAGAACGAAAGCCGCAAAGACAACACCCGGTCCGGGTGGCGGAATGGCAGACGCGCTAGCTTGAGGTGCTAGTGCCCTTTATCGGGCGTGGGGGTTCAAGTCCCCCCTCGGACACCAGCTAAGACCCCTGATTATCAGGGGTTTTTTGCTTTTCCGGTCACGGTGCAGCAGTCACGTGACCAACCGCGTGACCCACCGGCCGGCGGACTTGCCCTTGGACCAGGGTGGACAGGCCCAGCCGGCCCGGTGTCGACGCCCACCCCCGTGGCGGAGTCCGCCCCTGCGGGGGAAAGCGGTACCGATAGCGCCCATGCCTGGTGGAACCACAGCACGCACTACTAGCGAGTCTCCCGCAGCCGTGTCGCGCTGCCTGTCCGCCTCGACGGCCGGCCGGGACCCGGGGTCAGCGTGCGTCCGCGAGGAGGAAGTCGAGCAGGATCTGCCGGCTCGTCTGGGAGGTGAGACTGCCGTACGCGTCGTCGAACGCGTGGTCGGCGAAGGGCAGTTCCTTCACCTCCACGTCGACACCCTGCTTCCTCAGCGCGTCGCCGAGGCCGGTGACGGTCTCGGGGCGGGCGCTGCGGTCGCGGTCCCCGACGACGAGCAGGGTGCGGGGCAGGCCGGGGCGGACGTCGGACGTCGGGGACACCTCGCGGTAGCGGTCCGGGTACTGCTGCGGGGTGCCGCCGGTGTACATCTGCGCCGCCTCGCGGGTCCCGGCCACGTCGTCCTCCCACATCTGCGCGACGTCGGTGCCGGGGTAGAAGCCGATCACGGAGGCCGGGGGCGCAGGGGTGGCGCCCTCGGCGGCCTTGATGGTGCCGTTCTGGAGGCGGTAGGCGGTGTTCATCGCCAGGGTGCCGCCCGCCGACATGCCGCCGAGCGAGATCCGCGCGCCGTCGACGCCGTACACGTCGGCGTTGCGCTGCACCCAGCCCATGGCGGAGACGAGGTCTTGCGGGGCCTTGTCCCAGGTGGGACGGTCGGGACCGGCCAGGCGGTAGTCGACGGCGAAGACGGCGACGCCGTGGTCGGCGAGCCAGCGGCCGGTGCCGCGCAGGTCGTTCTTGTCGAAGGTGTGGAAGCCGCCGGCGTGGGCGAGCACGACAGCCGGGGTCCGCTTGCCCGGGGCCTTCGCGGGCAGGTACGCGTCCACCCGCAGGGGCTCGCCCTCGGGGCTCGCGAACGTCTCGGTCGCGTCCGGCTTCGCCGCGGGGTAGGAGAGTTCGGTGAACACCTGGCCCAGCGAGATGTCGACGCCGGCATCCCTGGCGGCCTGGAACTGGATGCCGCCGATGACCAGCGCGCCCACGGTGCACAGCGTCGAGACGCCGGTGACCACACGTCCCCAGCGCACCAGGCCGGCCCGCCAGGCCAGCGCGGCGAGGCCGGCGGCGACGAGGGCCAGCAGGGCCACGTGGAACGGGTACTGCCCGCCCAGGACCGGCCCGATCACGCCCGCCTTGGGTATCGAGGGGACGTACGCGCCGAGCACGATGGCGACGGTCAGGAACGCGAGGAACGACGCCAGGACGGCGGAGGCGGCCCGCAGGATCCGGACGGGCCGGCCGGGCCGGGCGGGCGAGGCGGCGAAGCTTCGGGGTGTGGTCATGGCTGTACTCCTGCGATGGTGCGCGGGGCGGTCGCCGCCGCCCGCGGAACTTGTCGGGAGCCGCGAGGTCCTCGGAACCCCACACGGGGGCGGCGAGGACCGGCTCGTACAAGAACGCTAGGAATCCGGCACCCGCACGGGCCTCACACCGCGGAGCCATTCTCCGGAGCAGCTCTCAGGTAGGGGGTCGGGGGGAGACGTCCGGGCCAGTGCCGCCGCACTACCGCGGGATCACAGATCGGTGCGGCCGGGAACGACCAGTCCCGTCTCGTAGGCGAGGACTGCGGCCTGGGTGCGGTCCCGCAGCTGCAGCTTCTGCAGGATGCTGCCCATGTGCGTCTTGACGGTCTGCTCGGCGACGACGAGTTCGGCGGCGATCTCCGCGTTGGACAGGCCCCGGGCGACCAGCGTGAGTACCTCGGTCTCGCGGTTGGTGAGGACGTCGATCCGCACCTGGGCGGGCGGTTTCGCCGAGCCGCCCAGCCGGGCGAACTCCGTGATGAGCCGCTTGGTGAGCCCGGGCGACAGCAGCGCGTCCCCGGCGGCCACGACGCGTACCGCCTCGGCCAGTTGGACCCCGGAGGCGTCCTTGAGGAGGAACCCGCCAGCGCCGGCCCGCAGCGCCTCGTACACATACTCGTCGAGGTCGAAGGTGGTCAGGACGAGGATCCTGGTCGACAGGCCGGCCTGCCCGGTGATCCGGCGGGTGGCCTCGATGCCGTTCAGTCCGGGCATCCGGATGTCCATCACGATCACGTCGGGGCGGAGCTCCTCGGCCTTGGCCACCGCGTCCAGGCCGTCCACGGCGGTCGCGATCACCTCGATGCCGGGCTGGGCGCCGAGGAGCACCGAGAAGGCCTCGCGAACCATCGCCTGGTCGTCGGCGATCATCACTCGGATCGTCATGCGGTCTGTTCCCTGTCTGTCCGGACGGCTGGGGCGGCGGGCACCGGCAGCAGCGCGGTGACCTCGTAGCCACCGTCGGGGGTGGTGCCGGCGGAGAACTCCCCGCCGAGCATCACGGCACGTTCGCGCATGCCCAGGAGGCCGTGCCCGGCTCCCGGCGAGGGCTCGGCGGCCGCGGTGCCGGGCCCGTTGCGGATCCGCAGCCGCAGGGCGGCGTCGGTGTACGTCAGCTCGACGCGGGCCGCGGCGCCCGGGGCGTGGCGCAGCGTGTTGCTGAGCGCCTCCTGCACGATGCGGTAGGCCGACAGCTCCACGCCCTCGGGCAGCGGGCGGCGCGTCCCGGAGACCACCGCCCGCACGTCGAGCCCGGCCGCGCGCACCCCGGCGAGCAGGTCGTCGAGCCTTTCCAGGGTGGGCTGCGGAGCCTCGGGAGCACGCCCGCCGGGACGGTCCTCGGAGCGCAGCACGCCGAGGAGGCGGCGCAGCTCGGTCAGTCCCTCCAGGGCGCCCGCGCGGATGTCGGCCAGCGCCGCGACCAGTTCCCGGGGCGGGTCCGCGACCCGGTACGGGGCGGCCTCGGCCTGGATGGAGATGACGGACATGTGGTGGGCGACCACGTCGTGCAACTCGCGCGCGATGCGGGCGCGTTCCTCCAGGACGGTGCGGTGCGCCCGCTCCTGCGCGAGGGCCCGCTCCTGCTCCGCGAGCCGGGCGCGGACCTCCCTCGTCCGGCGTACCCCGGTCGCGGCGGCCACGACGAGGGCGAACAACACCAGCACGATCACCGTGAAGTACCAGGGCCCGATCCGCCCGCCCGCCAGCTGCAGTCCCAGCAGCAGCGCGGTGCTCAGCGCCACCGTCTCGCCCGTCACCCGCGGCGGGTTGCGCAGCGCGACCAGGAACGACAGCCCAGCCTGCACGGCCCACGCCCATCCCGTGTACGGCGCGAAGGGCGGGTACAACGAGAACACCGGCAGCATCATCAGCGACAGCCACCAGGCCGGCAGCGGCCGGCGCAGCGCCGGTACCAGGAGCGCGGCGTGGAGCATCCCGAGCGGCCGCAACGGGATGTCCTCGGTAGCGGAGACGGCCGCGAAGACCGCCACCGCGACGACCGCGCCGTGCGGCAGCCACCTCAGCAGTCCCGGCCCGCTCATGGGCGGCATGGGCTGCGGGGCCGGGGTGAACAGATCCTTCCTCACGGTGTGCAGCGCTCCGCGCACCGACCACCTCCTAGTCCTGTCCATACGGTCAGCATTGTCCAGTTCGTCCACCGGACGGCCGCGGCCGGGGCGCTCAGCAATGCGGACGCTCACGGTGACTTCCTCGGCCGGGGTGCATTCGGTCACCACGCTACGGAACGGACCCGCCGGCCGGCCTCCCGCCGCGGAGCCGTCCTCGGCCTGGCTCTCAGGTATGAGGCGTCACGGGCGCCCGCCTCCGGAGGGACCGCCCGACGATACATCCGCAACGGCGGCCGGCCCTTGGTGTGGGGCCGGGGCTATCGGGTGTGGAGGCGGTGGGCGGTGCGCCGGACCCACCAGAGGGCGGCTGCGGTGACGGCCAGGGTCCAGGCGAGTTGTGGCGCGGCGTACGGGTGGCCCTGGGCTGCGGAGCGGGCGAGCGGGAACAGGAGGGTGCCGACCGCCAGCGGGCCGCGCAGGTACCAGAGCGCCACCTGGCCGGGGCCGGTGTTGCCCATGGGGGTGTTGACGCCGATCGTCAGGTGCATGGGCACAACGCCCCGGTAGGAGCTGACCAGCGCGGCCGCGGTGAGTGCGGGTACGGAGGCGAGGAGCGGGAGGAGTCCTGCGGTGTCCCGGTCGGCGAGCGCGCACGCCAGTACGCCGGCTCCGGTGAGCGCGAGGAGGAGGCCGCCGGGCACCGCCGAGTGCTGGAGGGCGAGCGACTTGAACGTCCAGGGCAGGTTGGTGGAGCGCCGCGGGTCGTCGCTCTCCAGCCGTGCCGGCTCGGTGAGTTGAGCGGCCGCCAGGTATTCGGCGACCAGGGACAGCACGACGACGATCTGCTGTGCGGTCGAGGTGAAGGAGGGGGCCGCCGCGGTCAGTCCGACGGCGATTCCGCTCCAGACGACGGCCCACCCCAGGCGGCGGGGGTTGCGCAGCAGGCAGGTGAGGTCGCGCCACGGGACCAGTAGCAGCCGGTGCCGCGGCATGGGGAGGCGGAGCCGGGGGGTGCTGCTCCGCTCCTTGAGCCGCGGTACTCCGGAGCGGGCCTGGCGGAGGTCGAGCATGAGGACGGACGTGCTGATCTGGGCGGCGACCGTCGCGCGCAGCCTGAGGGCGGCTTGCGGGATCGCGGGCAGTTCCCGCCAGGCGAGGGCGAGGGCGAGCACCGGGGTGCCGACGGACAGCACCGTGCCGACGGCGCCCGCCGTACCCACGAGGCCGAGCGCCCACAGGAGCGGTTGGGACGCCCACCCCCACGGGCCCGACCAGAGCAGGAGGCCTTGCAGCCAGCCCGTCCGCCCCTGCGTCCATGCCGTCCACACGCCGGCGGCGGCGACCGCGGCGAGGAGCCACCCCGCGGCGAAGACCCTGCGGCCGTACCGGGACATCCACTGGTCATTCCGCTCGACCAGGACGCCGACCGCGCTCGTGGTGAGCGCCACCGAGACGCCCGTCCAGGAGCCAGCCAGGGTCAGCAGGATCCACGACTGCGGGGCCAGGCCCTGCAGCAGGAAGCCCGCGACCGCGCCGGCGACGCCGCTCACCACGGAGGCCAGCGCCACCGAGGACCGCAGCCCCGGCGCGAGCAGGGCCCGCCGGTCGACGGCCGAGGGCAGCAGGAAGCCGGTCGTGGCCCGGTCCAACAGGACCGGGCCCCGCCACATCGCTCCCCGGGCGGTGAGCAGCAGGGCGAGGACCAGCACCGCCGGGATCAGCGCCAGGAGCGTCGCGGACGCCTGTTCCCCGATCTGCACGGGCGGCCGGTCGGCCGCCCGGGTCGAACTCGTCCACTGGAGCAGGGCGGGGACGCCCCAGCAGCCGCCCACCAGGAGGACCGTGTAGGCGATGAACCACGCGCTCCTGCGCTTCTCCTGGCGCGTGCCGCTCCGGGCTTCGCGCAGGAACAGCAGGGTGTCCGCGGTGCAGTCCCCCGACCTGTCGGGCACCCGTGCCCTCGTCCCGGTCGCGGGTGCCACGCTGTCGCTCAAGCCGTTCATCCTTCCCCCTGCACCGCCCCGGACGGGCCCGAGCGCCCCGAACGCGAGCCGACTTCGACGATCTGGTCCGCGACCTCGTTCAGGGCCCGGTGGTGGGTGGCCATGAGGACGGCCGCTCCGCGGTCGCGGTGCTCCGCGATCAGGCGGGCGAGGGCGGTGCGGGCGTGGGAGTCGAGCCGCTGTTCGGGCTCGTCGAGGATGAGGAGGTCGTGCGGCCGGATGAAGGCGGCGGCGAGGAGCAGCGCCTGGGTCTGCCCGGAGGACAGGGCCGAGGGGAACTGTTCGGACTGCGCCGTGAGGCGGTGCGACTCCAGCGCCCTGTCGACCGCGGCATCGGCTCCGGCGCCCATGCCGTGCGACAGCGCCACGAGCCGCAGGTGCTCCCGCACGGTGAGGTCCGGGTAGAACGCACCGGGATCCATCACCGACGCGACCCGCTTGCGCACGTCCAGGGAATCCTCGTGGATCTCTTCCCCGTCGAAGACGACCGATCCTCCGGACGGTCTCTCCCGGCCGGCCGCCACGCGGAGCAGGGTGCTCTTGCCGGATCCGTTCTCCCCGACCAGGGAAACGCACTCACCACGGTGGATGCGGAGGGAGACCCGGTCGAGCACGGTGCTGTCACCGTACGCGTGTGTGACGTCGACGAGTTGCAGCAGCGGTGCGCCCGCCGCCTTGCCGGTTTTGTTTTTCAATCGACGAGCCGTCTTCTCTCGGATGATCGAAACGTTCATTTTCACACTTTTCTGAACATTGGGCCGATCATAGCAAGGCGTCCCAATCCTGCAAAGCCGACCCAAATACACCCTCCGGGCGGCCCGGCATGCGCGCTCCGGCCGAACCCGAACCCGAGCCCGAGGCCGTCAAGTCAAATGGGGCGATTCGAGGCCATACGGACCGTTCGACGGAATCCGCCGCCCGCCCGGATTCTCGATCAAGGCCTGACCTGCGATATCAATGATCGAATACAGGAACACCCGGGGACTCCACAACAAAAGGGGCATTGCACAGAATTCGAGGAATGTCCACCTACAATGGAATTGGTCAATTTCTTCGAAATTATCCGCCGCCGATTCGCATTGCGCACACCATGGACACATCAAGGGTCTTCCCGTGGTTACCGAAACGACATATGGTCGAACGGCAGCGGCCGGCAGCGGACGTCGGTCCTCTGTGGGTTGGCCGCTGTCTCCACCATCAAAAGGAGAAAGAGTGAACGCCACCGAATCGCGTGTCGAGTTCGTGACCGATGCCGTCAACGCTTCGTTCGCGGAGGCGCAGGAGGGTTTCGTGAACGCACACAACGCTCCCGCGATGACCACCCCCACCATCATCGCCGTGTGCGAGGTCGTCGTGACGGGCAGCACGATCTGCCTCGGCTGCTGAACCAACTGACCCACCGGTGACACCACCCATGTGAGCAGACGGGCCGGAAAGGGGGACGAGCGGTTCCCCTTTCCGGCCCCGTTCGACCGGAGCACGAGGACGCGTGAATGCCATTCACTAAGATCGTCAACGAGCCTTCCCACCCCATATCGCGCGAGGACGCGCATTACTGGACGCTGGCCCCGGCCGCGGTGGGCGAGATCATCAGCGGCCTCGAAGCCTTGACCCGGACAGCCGCCTACGGGCCCAACGGCCTTTTGCAGGGCCTGAGTTCGAAACGCGATCGCAGCTTCGTCCCGCAGGCTCTCCGCAAGGCGATCGACAGCCGCGGCGGTGCCGTCGCCATCAAGGCCATGGGCGTCGTCGGCGGAGCGCTGACCCTGACCGGCCGCAGGAGCCGGGCGCAGCAGATCACCGGAGCCGGCCTGATGCTGGCCTCCAGCGGCCTGAGCAAGTACCGCACCTCGTTCGGCAGGGACGGGGCGGACCACATGGCCGCCCTGATCTGCGGCTACCGCGTGCTCACCGCCTTGGTCCCCGAGGCCGAGAAGTCCGACGACCTCTTCCTGCGCGCGGTCAACGCCCAGACCTTCATCGCCTACGTGACCGCCGGCGCGGCGAAGGCCATCTCCAGTACCTGGCGGTCGGGCGAGGCGCTGGAACAGGTCCTGCAGACCCAGCAGTACGGGGACAGCGCGGTCGCCAAGTGGCTGAAGAAGAGCCCGCTGCTGTGCAGTTCGATGACGTGGTTCACCATCGTCTGGGAGACGGGGTTCCCGGTCGTCTACCTGCTGGCACCCGCGGACGCCCGCAGGGCCCTGGCCGGCGTCAAGCTCTTCCACCTGGGCATCGCCGTGACGATGGGCCTGCCGCGGTTCTTCTGGGGATTCAGCTCGGCCCACGCGGCGGTCCTCTACGCCGTGGACCGCCTCCCCAGGAACGGGGGCCGGGGATGAGGTTCGAACGCCAGGTCGTCGCCACCTTCGGGGCCGCCGCCGTGGTCAGCGCCTACCTCTCGTACATCCGCCTGGAGGAGGAGTACACCCGGCGCGGCGGGCTCAAGGGGACCTCCCTGATCCAGGGCCCGGACGGCCTCGCGATCGAGTACGCGCTCGATGGCGGGGAGCTCGGCCCCACCGCCCCCGTCGCGGTCCTCGAAAGCGGCCTGGGCGCGCCGCTGGAGTCCTGGGACTGGGTGGCCGGGCTGCTCAGCCGGCGCTTCCGGGTCCTGCGCTACCACCGCAGCGGGTACTGGCGCTCGAAGAGCAGGCTGCGGCCGGCCCAGTTGGTCGAGTTCCTCCTGCAACAGCTCGCGCCGCAGGGCGACGTCGTCCTGTGCGGCCACTCGATCGGCGCCCTCACCGCCATGAACGTCGCGGCGGAGTCCGCGTACGTGCGCGAGCGCGCCACCGTCCTGCACATCGTCGACGGGACGGACGCCGTCCTCCTCGGTGAGGACCGCGGGTCGAAGAGGCGGGTGGCGCGCTACAACCAGGACACCGCGCGACGGCTGCTCGGCTCGGCCCTGGGCACCACCCGCTGGCTGACGAGCCCCACCGAGCGGGAACTCGAATACCGCCCGGACATCCAACGGGCGTACCTGGCCTCGATCTCCAGCCCCCAGGTGCTGCTGGCGGCGCGCCAGGAGTACCTCCACGAGCCCCTCGCCGGCCAGGACTTCGTGGCCGCCGGGCCGCTGCGGCGCGTCGTCATCTCGGCCGCCAACAACACCGAACAGCAGCGCAAGCTCAGCGAGCGGGTCGCCGCGGACTTCCACGTCGTGCCGGCGAGCAGCCACCGGTCCATCATCGCCAAGCCCGCCCTGGCGCAGCAGACGGCGGCGATCATCCTGGAGAACTCATGAGCGCGTGGCGCAGGGCCGTCGCGTCCCTGGTCAAGGCCGCCCTGGTGACGCACGTCGTGCTGACGGTCTTCGAGAACCTGCCCGACGACAAGCTGCCGATCAAGATGCGCCTGCCGTTCTTCCCCGACCTGCCGCAATGGCGCTTCTTCGCCCCGAACCCCGGCATCGAGGACCTGTACGTCTTCTACCGCACGCGCGCGACGCCCGCAGACGGGTGGACCACGTGGGCCGACCTGGCCATGCGGAACGAGGCGAAGCCGCTCGCCGTGCTGTGGAACCCGGGGAGCCGGGTTCCCAAGGCGCTGTTCGACATGGCGTCGCAGGTGCGCACGCTCGCCTCGAACGGGGCCATGTTCGAGTGGATGCTGAACAGCGACGGGTACAACCTGATGGCCGGGGCCGTGCGGGACGCGTGCAGGCAGAACAGCGAGTCGGGCGACTACCAGTTCATGATCGTGGCGTCCGTCCCGACCGAGGGTGCCGACGGGATCAAGCCCATCATGATCTCGCCGGAACTCGCCCTGTGAACCGGGGGAATACCGAGATGCCCGAAAGCACCGAAAGCACCGGAATCGGCGGAAGCGCTGGAAACGCCGGAAGCAGCGGAAATCAGGAGATCCCCGATCTGGGCGAGAAGCGGATCCTGTTCATCGTGACCGGATCCATCAACGCCGCGCTCACGCCGTACTGGCTGCACTGGCTGCGCCAGTCGTTTCCCCGGATCACGAGCGACCTCCTGGTGACCAGGTCCGCACAGCGTTTCGTGACGCTGGACGCGCTGCGCCGACTGGTGGGCGGCGACGTGTGGACCGACGACTACGCCGACCCCTCCCTCCCGGAATCCGCGCACGTGGAGATCGGCGAACGCGTCGACGCCTTCGCCGTCTTTCCCGCGACGCTCGATTTCGCCATGCGGCTCGCCGCGGGAAACTGCAACACCCCCGCCACCATGGCGTTGCAGATCACCGACAAGCCGATCGTGCTCGCCACCGCCTTTCCGGCCGGAAATGCCGTCGTCGAACGCAACATGGAGCTCCTGCTGCAGCGCCCGAACGTCTCGGTCAGCCGAACCGTCGCGGCGTACAGCGTCGGGAAGCGAAAATGGGAGGGCGAGACCGGCTTCTACCTGCCGTCGGTCCTGAAGGAGCTGGAAGGAATGTTCGATGCGGAGGGCCGCCGGTAGCGCCTGCTCCTGGTAGCCACTCCGCCCGTGGAATCCCGCGCGGCGGACCGACCATGAACGAGGCGGACCGACCATGAAATGGAACAGCGACGTCGCGGTCGTGGGCAGCGGGCCGAACGGCCTGGCGGCGGCCGTCACCTTCGCCCGTGCCGGGCTGCACGTGGACGTCTACGAGAGCCAGGACGAGATCGGCGGCGGCCTGCGCACACACGCCCTCTTCGACAGCGACGTACGGCACGACATCTGCTCCGCCGTCCATCCGATGGCCGCCGTCTCGCCGTTCTTCCGCCGGTTCGACCTGTCGGCCCGCGGCGTCGACCTGCTCCAGGCGGAAGCGTCCTACGCCCATCCGCTGGCTGACGGGCGAGCCGCCGTGGCGTACCACGACCTCGACCGGACCTGCGACGCACTGGGCCGTGACGGCGCCGGCTGGCGGCGGCTGATGGCACCGCTCCTCGGCCGCAGCACCGAGATCGGGGAGCTCTTCCTCTCCGACTTCCGCTCCGTCCCCACGTCCCTGCGGACTCCGGCGATGCTCGCGTGGCGGTCCCTGGTCCACGGGACGGCGCTCGCCACGCGCCGGTTCGCGACCGACGAGGCGGCCGCCCTCCTCGCCGGGGTGGCCGCGCACGCCGTCGGCAGGCTCCCCAGCCTCGTCGGCGGAGCCGTGTCGGTCTTCCTCGGCCACCTGGCGCACAGTTCGGGGTGGCCGGTGCCGCGCGGCGGGAGCTCGGAGATCGCGGCCGGCCTGGCCGAGGACATCCGGCGCCACGGCGGGCTGATCCACACCGGTGCGCGCATCACCGAGCTGGCGCAGGTGCGCGGTTCGCGCGTCGTCATGTTCGACACCGGGCCGAAGGAGTTCTCGGCCGTGGCGGGCGACCACCTGCCCGCCGCCTACCGGCGACGACTCCGCAGGTTCCGGTACGGGCCCGCGGCGGCCAAGGTCGACTTCCTGGTGTCCGAGGCGATCCCGTGGCGCAACACCGCCGTGGCCAGGGCCGCCACCGTGCACCTCGGAGGGTCGCAGGCGCAGATCTACCGCCGGGAGTCCGGGGTCGCCCGCGGTGTCGACGCGGGCGACCCCTTCGTGCTGCTGGTGGATCCCGGCGTCGCCGATCCCGACCGGGTCCGCGCCGGGAAGAGGCCCGTCTGGGCCTACGCGCACGTGCCCAACGGGTACGCGGCGGACCCCACCGGCTCCGTCACGGCACAGATCGAGAAGTACGCGCCCGGGTTCGCCGAGACGGTCCTCGCCGCCAGGAGCACCAACGGCGTCCAGTACGAGGCGTACAACCCCAACTACGTCGGCGGGGACATCGGGGCCGGGGCCCTGACCCTCGGCCAGCTGCTCATGCGCCCGACCCTCCGGTGGAACCCGTACGCGACCCCGCTGCCCGGCGTCTACCTGTGCTCCGCGTCCACCCCGCCCGGTCCGGGCGTCCACGGCATGAGCGGCTACCTCGCCGCCGTCTCCGCGCTCCGCCGGGAGTTCGGCATCGCCGCGCCGCCCTCGCTCGGGCCCCGTCCGCCGTCTTTGCGACGTGAACCGTGACGGCGGCGTCATCGATCGGAGAGGCTGCTCGGCAAGGGTGGTGGCGGCGGGTCCGCCCCGTGGGACCCCTGGCGTCTTTGGAGGAGACCGATGTCCGCACCTGTTCAGCACCACCGGTTCGCCGTCGACGAGGACGGCAACGACCTGGGGTACGCCCTGTCGCTGCCGGACGGGTACGACGAGGGCCCCGGGCCGTGGCCGCTGCTGCTGTTCCTGCACGGTGCCATGGAGCGCGGCGAGGATCTGGCGGCGCTCGCCGTGCATGGGCCGGTGCGGCAGATCGCCGCCGGGGCGAAGCTGCCGTTCGTGGTGGTGGCCCCGCAGTGCCCGGCGCACAGCTCGTGGGTCGCGGAGGTGAGCGCGCTGGCGGCCCTGGTCGAGGACGTGGCGCGGACGTACCGGATCGACCCGGACCGGCGGTACGTGACCGGGCTGAGCATGGGCGGCACCGGCACGTGGGCGCTCGCCGCCCGGTACCCGCGCCGGTTCGCCGCCGCCGTGCCGATCTGCGGGTCCGGGCTGAGGGAGGCGGCGCCGCGCCTCGCCGCCCTCCCGGTGTGGGCCTTCCACGGTGGGGAGGACGACGTCGTCCCGGTCGCCCACACCGAGCGGGTGGTCGAGGCGCTGCGGGAGGCGGGCGGTCCGGTGCGGTTCACCCGCTACCCGGGGGTCGGCCACGACTCCTGGACGCGGACGTACGACGACCCCGAGGTCTACGCCTGGCTGCTCGCCCAGTCCCGCCGGTCCCGCAGCGCGGGCTGAGAACGCCGACGGGCCCGGCAGGCGCTACTGCTGGGGGCCGGTCGCCTGGCGGGAGCCGGTCCGGGGGCGGGTGGGGTGCGGGACGGACGCGGGCAGGGCGTGCCCGATGCGGTCGTCGGTGTGCCAGGACTGCGACTGGAAGACCAGGAACACCGCCGCCCACCGGCTCTCCGCCGGCAGGTGGATGAGCAGCGCGCCGTCCTG
This sequence comes from Kitasatospora sp. NPDC056731, assembly GCF_040687675.1. Taxonomy (NCBI): domain Bacteria; kingdom Bacillati; phylum Actinomycetota; class Actinomycetes; order Kitasatosporales; family Streptomycetaceae; genus Kitasatospora; species Kitasatospora sp. NPDC056731. The sequence goes on along the minus strand of NZ_JBFBNR010000047.1, from coordinate 3,307 downwards.
GCAGACGCCGTCGTCCGTCCGGAACCGCCCGCTGTTGCCCTGGTTCATGTGCACGTCGTGCACGCCGTTGCCGGGCAGGAAGCCGAACACCTTGTCCGGGATGCCGGGTTCGGGCCCGAAGCGCTGCCCGAAGACGTACACCGCGGCCGCCGGGTCGGCGATCGCCCGCTGGACGTGCTGGTCGAGCAGGTCGGCGAGGTCGTTGTCCGGGCCCGGGAGGTCGGGCGGCAGGACGCGCATCGCCGCGGGGTCGAACAGGTGCCCGCGGACGAAGTCCAGGCTCGCCGTGCCCGGCCGGGACGGCAGCGGGTTCCAGCCGCTGCCGGCCGGCGGGAGGAGGCCGGTGACGGGGTGCCGGAAGTCCTCGACCGCGAGGTAGCGCAGGTCCGCGGGGGCCTGCTGGGAGAGGACGTTGACCGCCGCGCGGTAGTCGGTGCCCCCGGCGTCGCGCAGGTGGATCTGGTAGTGCGGGGTGTCGGTGGCGCCCTCGCGGCGCCGGTCGACGGCGGTGGCGGCGAGCACGCCGTAGTCGCTGATCGGCATGGGTGTGGTTCCTCGGTTCCCTGGCTGCTGGCCCTGGTGCCTCGCCGGCCGGTCGGCCGGGGTCCCTCCGTTATCGCGCACACCGCCGACCGGGGGCTGTGGAATCCGCAGTTGTTCATCTGCCGTCCCCCGAACGGGCTTTCGCGCCGCAGAACGTTGACGTCGGGGCGCCGGCGTCCGGGGACTGGACGAGGGCCGGACGAGGGCCGGACGAGGGCGGGCCGGTCAGTCGGCCGGTGCCGGCCTGCCCCGGCCGGGCGCGGCGTGGAAGCGTCTCGGCCGCCCCCGGAGCAGCTCGCCGGTGACGAAGGCCGTCACCGCGGCGACGATCAGCAGCGGCATCGCATCGGCGGCCTGGCCGCCCAGCAGCGCCGTCGCCAGCACCGTGCTGGTGACCGGAAGCCGGGTGACGGCCGCGCCGGAGGCGGCCAGTCCGACGGCCAGCGCGGGCGCGGTGCCGAAGCCGGGCAGCGGCGCGCAGGCCGCCCCGAGCGCGGCACCGATCAGGATCGCCGGGAAGATCGGGCCGCCGCGCAGGCTGCCCAGGGCGATCCCCCAGCCGACCGTCTTGCACAGCACCAGGGCGAGCAGCGCGCCGATCGACCAGACCGCCGGGTCGGCCGCCAGCGCGCCCAGGGTGGCCTGCCCGGAGAGCGCGGCCTCCTCCGGTGAGCGACCGGTGAGCAGCGCGTACGCCGCGAGGCAGGCCCCGACGGCGATCGCGCACAGCACCGTCCGGACGGCGGTCCGACGAGCGGTCGGCACCGGCCGGGGGCCCGCCGGATCGCCCGTGGTGAAGGCCTTGACCCGCCGGCCGAGGGCCTGCCCGGCCACGCAGACCACGGCGATCACCACCGCCAGCGGGACGCCCCAGAGGAAGTCGCCCAGGTCCGGGACGCCGCTCTCGGGCACCCGCGGCAGCGAGAGCGCGCCGATCGACAGCCCGGTCCAGTGGCCGAAGCCGGTGAAGACCAGCGCACCGACCCCGCTGGCCAGCAGGCAGGGCAGGATCAGAGCGATCAGCCGCGGGCCGCCCAGCCCGGCCGCCTCGATCATCATCACGCCCGCCACCAGCGGGCTGCCGAAGATGGTGGAGATCGCCGCCGCCGCCCCGGCTGTGCCCAACACCGGTACCAGTTCCGGGTGTTGGGCCCGACTGGCGGACCGGACGGCGAGCAGCGCGAGGCCGCCGCCGATCGCCATCAGCGGCGCCTCCGGGCCGAGCACCGCGCCGAGCGGCAGGCAGGCGAGCGCGGCCAGCACCACGCCGGGGACGGCGCCCGGCGGGGTGGGCGGGCCGCCCAACCCGTCCACCGGGACGTGGCCGCCACGCCCGGGCAACCGGGTGACCACGGGGGCGAGCAGCAGGCCGGCCAGCAGCAGCGCGGGCAGCGGCCACCACCAGGGGGCGCGGTCGAAGCCGGCGGCGACCGGCAGGCTCTCCCAGACCCAGTGCTGGAGTTGGTGCTCCAGGCCGACGAAGCCGAAGGCGACCAGCGAGACCGGGGCACCGATCAGGGTGGCGACCAGCAGCAGGCCGAGGTAGCCCTTGCCGAGCAGCACCTGGCGCAGGGTGGGGCCACCGTTCTGCTGCTGGGGCGTCCCCGGCATCGCCGCTCCTTCGCGCTCCCGGGGCGCGCGGCCCCCGTCCTGCGACCGAGTCTCGCCCGGGGCCGGGCGGCCCGCACGGCGTGCGACCCGTCAGCCGGGCGCCGGACGAGCGGAGTTGCGCCGTTCGGGTGAGAGCGCTCTCCGGGGCAGGTGGGCGTCGGAGCGGGTGGGCGTCGACGGCGGCCGGAGCCAGCAGCCGACGATCGGAGCCAGCGGTCAGAGCCGGTGGGCGTCGCCGAGCGCGCTCTCGATGCCCTGGACCATCCGCCACAGCGGCGCCCGGCGACTGGCGACCAGCACCACCACATCGTCCGCCCCGGACTCCCCGGGCTCCCCGGACCCCCCGCCCGCGCCGTTCTCGCCGCCCGGGCGGCCGTTCCAGGTGCCGGTGACGAAGGCCATCGCCGCGTCGACCTCGACCACCCAGTCACTCTCGCCACCCGAGCGCAGCCAGGTACGCAGGGCGTGGTTGTGCGCGGCGACGACGGCGGCGGCGGTCACGTCGGCACGCAGCGGGCCGTCCGGGCGGTCGGCGAACCGGCCGCGCAGGTAGGCCGCGAGCGTGTGCTCGTAGCGCCAGACCACCGACAGCTCGTACGCCCGCAGGCCGGGGACCTTGCGGGTGAGGCGGTAGCGCTGGACGGAGAAGGAGGGCTGCTCGGCGTACATCCGCAGGACGAGCCGGGCCGCGTCGCAGGCGTGCTTGACCGGGTCCTCCTCGCCGGTGCCGGACTCCAGGAACTCCGTCATCTCGGCGAGGCTGCGCTCGTGGTCCGGGAAGACCACGTCCTCCTTGGCCGGGAAGTAGCGGAAGAAGGAGCGCCGGCCGACCCCGGCGAGCGAGACGATGTCGTCGATGGTGGTCTGCTCGAAGCCGCGTTCCAGGAAGAGCTCGAAGGCCGCGGCGACGAGCGCCTCGCGCATCGCCGGCTTGGCGGGCCCGTCATTCATGGGCAGGTCCTGCTCTTCCTTCTCGCTCATTCCCGGAACATAGCATCGGCCCCGAACGGCCGGACCGGGTGCTCGGCCCGGCCGTCGGTGCACCTCGGAGAGGCTGTTACGGCAGGTTGCGGGCCATGACGATGCGCTGGACCTGGTTGGTCCCCTCGTAGATCTGGGTGATCTTCGCGTCCCGCATCATCCGCTCCACCGG